>JAESPE010000001.1 GCA_016756835.1 gamma proteobacterium endosymbiont of Lamellibrachia anaximandri
TACGGCTTTCGGACCTACCATGCTGCTGAAATTGCTTTATATCACGCGCTTGGGGCGTTACCCGTACCGGAAACTACCCACGAATTTTTCTGACGAGGCCAATTTTATTGTTCATCATTTACCATTTACTGGACCACGATCATAACCGCGGACTTGAAATATATTTTGAACCTCAATCATCATTTCCAGAGCTCTTTGGTCATAGGTTCGAGCATATTTCACTTCGCTAAAATCTGAACAAGGCCGCAAAATCAGTAAATGAGCTAAAGCACCTTTACAATTCATAACACTTGCTTCGTCTCATACTTGAAATGGTTTGCACTCTAAACGAACATAGTCTCAAAGCTACCATCGCAATAGGAACTCTGACTAACGACGAAGGCTTTTAACATCTATCATAAATTCAAGCGGGAGTTGAATTATCACGACTGGCATCACTGTGAATCAACTTGGCGAATCCACTACGCAGGTCATCCGCTATCAGATAGAAACAGGGCAGTGCCAACAGGATGAGAACGGTGGCAAAGAGCAATCCGAATCCAAGACTGACCGCCATCGGTGAAAGAAAAGCAGTCTGCCCGGTTGCGAAGAAGATCAACGGCGAGATACCTAAAAAGGTAGTGATACTGGTGAGCAGGATCGGACGAATACGTACCCGGCCCGCTTCCACGATTGCGGATTTACGTTCCATGCCTTCCCTACGCATGCGCTTGGTAAAGTCGACCAGAATCAGGGAATCATTGACTACGATGCCGGTCAGTGCCAGAAAGCCGATCAGGGAGAGGAACTGCAGATGGTAGTCGAACAGTAGATGTCCCGCGACAACACCGATCAAACCAAACGGGATAGCGAACATCACCACCAGTGGATCAAGCAGTGATTTGAACAGGGCGGCAAGGATAAAGAAGATAATCGCCAGGGCAATTACAGTCGCCCGCTTCATACCGGCAATCGACTCTTCAGTCTTCTTTTTCTCCCCGAGAAAAAGCAACTCATATCCCTGCGGTAGATCATCAAACGCCTGCTTTACCTTCTCGATCACATCATTCGGTGTGGTGATATCCGAATCGACCTCCGCGGTAATGGTGGCAAGCCGCTGCAGATCCCGCCGATTGATGCTGTTGTAACCCCGTGCCTCCTGCACATCGGCGACATCCCCAAGATAGACCGTCTTGCCATCCTCCAGGGTAATCGGCAGGCGTTCCAATGCACCGGCATCGTGACGCAGTCGGTCAGGAAAGATCAGCCGCACCGGGATACGTTTGTCCTGCCAACTGACATGCACCACTTCAAGACCCAGGAAACCGGTGCGCACCACGTCCGACAGTTGCATCTGGGTCAGACCGAGCTGACGCCCCCTTTCGTTAAGTTCATAGCGATACTCCAGCTTGCCGGGGTCCATATCCTGACGCACGTCCGACGTACCCGGCAGACGCTGCACGAACCCCCGTACCCTTTCCGCCTGTAAACGCAGTTGATCCACAGAATCGCCAATAACGCCGATCTCGATATCCGCCCCCGCCGGTCCGCCCTGGGGCCGCAGGATCGACAGCCGCTGGATGCCGGAGATGGGTGCCAACTGTTCCCTCAGTGCCTCTATCACCAGAGCTGAACTGCGGTCACGGCTCCCTTCCCAGGCAAATTTGAGGCTTACAACCGGGGAGATCCAGCGTTCGATAAACCCCTGGGGCCGCTGTTTCTTGAGATCGACGATCAACTGAATATAGCGACTGCCGAACCGCACCCGATGGAAATCGATGAACGTCACCCCGACATTTGTCAGCAGGGTGTCGAGCTCCTCCTCTTCCAGGGAACCGATAATCTCCTGTTCGATCTTTTTCGCCAGGCGGGCACTCTCATCGATACTGTACGTGCTGGGGGTCTCGATATTGATAAAGAACTGCCCCACATCAACATGTCCGAAGAGCAGGAAGGGGACGCGGGTGGCGGCAAAGGTCATGGTAATGACCAGCACACCGACAGAGAGCATCGCCACCGGATAGCGATAGTCGAGACACCAGCGCAGCAGACGCGTGTAGTTCCGGTTCAGCGCTGTCCAGTCGATGCGTCCCTGACGCCGCTGTCGCGGCACCGTCAGAAACTCCTTGGCATGGGAGGGCAATACGCCGAACGCCTCCAACAATGATCCAGAGAGAGAAGCGCTCACCACCACCGGTATCACCGCGATAAACGCCCCCATGGTGCCGCCGATGGCGAACATCGGCATGAAGGCTGCGATGGTGGTGGCAGTCGAGGCCACCACCGGCCAGAAGACCTCTTTGGTGCCGATAAGGGCAGCACCTGCCGGATCCTCCCCCATCTCCAGGTGGCGGTAAATATTCTCATTGACGATGATCGCATCATCCACGATCAGACCCAGGGCGATGAGGAAGGCGAACAGCGAGACCATGTTGATGCTGTAATCCAGCATATAGAGGATGACCACCGCCACCAGGAAGGAGACCGGGATACCCAGCGCAGTGATGAAGGCGACACGGAAGTTGAGCATCAGATAGAGTGCCAGCAGCACCAGGGCCAAACCCACCATGCCTGAGGACTTCACCGTCTCCAGCCGGGTCTTCACATAGACCGATAGGTCACTGAAGAGTCCCAGCTCGACCCCTGCCGGGAGGGTGAGCTGACGCTCATCCACATAGGCTCTCACCTGTTTTGCGACGGTGATAGTCGATGCCTGACTGGTTTTATTGATGGTGAGATTGACCGACGGCTTGCCGTTGAACCGCCCCAGGGTCTGCGCCTCCTCCAGGCGCAAATGCACCTCCGCCAGATCACCCAGCCGCAGGCGACCACCCGCAGCGTTGCTGCGCAGTACGATCGCCTCCATCCTCACCGGATCGGGGGGGACGCCCATACCCCGCAGGCGAATATCGCCCCCTGTCGACTTCAGAGTGCCGCCGGGCAGATCCCGGAGATTTTCCCGTAACGCCTTTCCCACCTGCTTCAGGGAGACCCCACGGGCCGCCAGCACCTGGGGATCGACCACCACCCAGATCTCCCACTCCCGGTCACCAGCCACCCCCACCGACGCCACCCCCGGCAGCTTGATCATCTCATCCTTCAGATCCTCGGCAATCCTGTAGAGACGTCCCCTTGCGATATCGCCGTAAAGACTCACCGAGATGACCGGAAAACGGGTCTCCAGACGGGAGAGTTCCGGCTCCTCCGCCTCGTCCGGCAGGTCATCCACCTGGTCCAGAGCAGTGTCGACCTTGCGAAGAAAGTCATCCACATCGGCACCGCTCTTGAGATCGATGAGGATGCTCGACGATCCTTCATTACTGGTGGAACTGATGACATCGATATCCGCCAGCCCATCCAGCTCCTGTTCGATCGGCAGGGTGATCTGTCGTTCAATCTCTTCCGGCGACGCCCCCTCAAAAGTGGTGCGGATATTTACCTTGTCCTGCTCCACCGTGGGAAACATCTCCTGGGGCATGGCATACCAGGAGAGTACTCCGGCCAGCAGAATGATCGCCAACAGCAGGTTGACGATCAGCGGGTTGCGAATGGAGAACTCGATCACCGACCGGACTCCACTGCCTCGGCCGTTACCTTGATCCCGTCACTCAGCACCTCGACATCCCGTGCCACCAGCAGTTCCCCCTCAGCCAGACCGGAGAGGATCACCTGCAGACCGTTGTAGCGAATGCCCGGCACTACCGCACGCCGCTGCAGCCGCCCTGCATCGACCACGAAGACATAGACCCGCCCCTCTTCGCGCAGCAGTGCCGCCGGCGGTACGACCAGTGCACCGCTTCGGGGCTCCAAAGGCAGCAGCACCTCTCCCAGCATGCCTGGCAGCAGACCATCTGCGGGGAGACGGATCTGTAATGGGTGAGTATGGGTCTTGGCATCAGGATCCGGCTGCAGTGCAGTCAGTTCACCCTCCTGTTCGGCGCCATCAATCTTTATAACCAGCTTCTGACCAATCCTCAGAGCCGCCGCCACGTCGCCGCTCACCTCGACATAGAGTTCGAGGAATTCACCCTGAATCAGCTCCACCACACGGGCACTGGTCTGCAGATAGTCACCCACCTCCGCCTCGACCCGGTTGACCAGGCCATCGAAGGGCGCGGACAACCGGGTTCGTTGCAGATTACGTTGCGCCCGTTTCAGGGCCGCCTCCTCCCGAACCAGCCGGGCCTGACTGCTCTCGATGCTGAAGGCCAGCCGCGCCTCGTCACTCGACAGTTTGAGCAGTTGCTGGCGAGCGCTGTCGCGGGTGGAGGCGGAGGCGAGAGAACCCTCCCCCAGTTTCACCAGGCGCCGATACTCCTGCTCCGCCAGCTTGCGGTTCTCCTTGGCCAATCCCAGCAGGGATCGGTCACGCCGGATAGCCGCACGGGTCTCGGTGAGCCGAGCTCCGGCCTCGGTTTGGGCATCGCGGTAGTCCGCATCGTCCACCCGCAGCAGCAACTGGCCGTGTTCAACCTTCTGCCCCGGCTCGACCAGCCGTTCCACCAAGTCCCCTTTCACCTCGAATCTCAGAGATGCCACGCGCCAGGGACGCAGCAGGCCGGTCTGCCGCACCAGGGGGTTGATATCCCGGGCCACCGCCTGCACCACCTCCACCCGTGTAACCTGAGGCTTTTTCATAACCACTTCCGGCTGTGGGCGAGTACGCCACAGTGTCATCACCACAAAAACAGTCAGCAGCAGTATCAAAAAGGTCAGCAGAGTACGGCGCAAAGAAGATGCCACAATGGTTTCCAGCAAGCAGAAGAATTGAAGATTAGACGATTCTATGCGATTTTATGCCGCGCGACAGCTCAGTCACTAACCAGAAGGCCTCACAACCCCAAAACGACATGAATCGACTGAGTCTCCGACACCCTCTCATCTGGCCGGTTCCCCTCCTGCTGATTGCCGCCCCGGCCCCGGCAGCCGACAATGACGGCGGGGACCTGCGTATCGACCGGGGATTAAACTGGGAATACTGCGATCCTGCCACCACCCATGAAAGCCCTGTCCTGCCACTGGAAGCGGACCAACCCGGCAGCACCCGAGTCGAAGCGGATGCAGCGGTGTTGGATCAGATCAACAATCAAACCCATTTTTTCGGCGGCGTGCAGATCAGACAGGACGAGCACTATCTTGAGGCCGATCACGCCTATTATCAGCGGGACACCCGACAGATCGAACTCGACGGCAACATCTATATCGAGAAACCGGGACTCAGGGTCAGCGGCAAAGAGGGGCAAGTGGAGCTGGACAAGAACCAGGGTTGGCTCTCGAAAGCGGAGTTCCGCCTGCCGGAACGTAACGCCAGAGGCAGCGCCGGCCGGGTGGACATAGAGTCGAAGACACTCTCCCATTACGATGATGTCTTCTACACCACCTGCCGCCCTGGCACCAGCGACTGGAATATCGAGGCCGAGACTCTCGATATCAATATGGACGAGGGCTGGGGCGTGGCGCGCAATGCCAAGCTGCGATTCGGCGGCGTCCCGGTCTTCTATACCCCCTACTTCAGCTTCCCGGTGGACGACCGGCGCAAATCGGGCTTCCTGCTGCCCTCTATAGGTTCATCCAGCCGCGGCGGCGGTGAGTTCTCCATCCCCTACTATCTGAACCTGGCACCGGATTACGACGCAACCATCACCCCCCGCCTGATGAGCAAACGGGGTCTGATGCTGGGGGGAGAGTTCCGCTTTCTCAGCGAAAACCAGAAAGGCATATTCACCGGTGAGATCCTGCCCAACGATGGAGACGCCGACATCGACCGCCCCTCCACCCGCGGCGCGTTCAATATCCGCCACAACAGTCGGCTGGCCCCGGGGCTGACTACCACCATCGACGCAGGTTATGTGAGCGACAAAGAGTATCTGACCGACTTCGGCAAGGGACTCGCCATCACCAGCAGCCGGCATATCGAACAGCGGGGCGATATCAACTACACCATCGGCGACTGGTCGCTGTTGGGCCGCCTGCAGGATTTCCAGACCGTCGACAAGGATATCGCCCGCATCGACTATCCCTACAGTCGACTGCCGCAGCTACTGGCCGGCTATCAGCACAGTCTGGACGAGATGGGACTCGATCTGTCGTTGGAGGCCGAATATGTCTATTTCGACCACGTCGAACAGGTACGGGGACACCGGGTCGCCATCTCGCCCTACCTGAGTCTGCCACTGCGGCGCTCATGGGGCCATCTGACGCCCAGAGTCGGCCTCAACTACGCCAGTTATCAGCTCAGTAATACGGACGCGGGGGATAATTCCGCCCCAAGCCGGATGGTGCCGACCCTAAGTCTGGACAGCGGCCTGATCCTGGAACGGGACAGCAACTGGTTCGGCAGTGCCGCCACCCACACGCTGGAGCCACGTCTCCACTACCTCTACGCCCCTTACGAGGATCAGAGCGACACACCGAACTTCGACTCATCGGAGCTCGACTTCACCTTCTCCAGCCTGTTCCGGGACAACCGGTTCAGTGGTCGTGACCGCATCGGCGATGCCAATCAGATCACATTGGCACTCACCTCACGTTTGCTGGAGAGCGACAGCGGCCGGGAACGATTCCGCGCCAGCCTGGGTCAGATACTCTATTTCGAAGATCGCAAGGTGCAACTCAGCGGCACTGACGTTACCGCAACATCGACCTCGTCCGTCGTGGCGGAACTCTCCTCCCGGCTGGACTCCAACTGGAGCAGTTCCGCCACCCTGCGTTGGGATCCGCATCTGGAAGGCGGCCGCATGGACAAAGGCAAGTTCGCACTGCGCTACAATACGCCTGCCGGGCAACTGCTCAATTTTGATTACAACTACACCCGCGAGAGCATTGAAGATATCAACGTCTCCGCCTATTGGCCCATCAGCCATAAATACACCCTGCTTGGTGTCTGGAAACATTCGATGCTGTTTGAACGGGACATGAACCAGATCCTGGGAATGGAGTATTCCGGACACTGTTGCTGGAAGCTGCGGGCACTGTTACAACGTTTTGTCACAGATGCCGATACGGAAGCGGACACCAGTTTCATGATACAACTGGAACTCACTGGACTGGGCGCACTGGGTGACAACATTCAGGACACCCTGGAAGAATCCATTTATGGTTACTAAGGAGTACATAGGATAGCCGACATTCAGGGCTTCAAGAATGGTTCAGATCAAGGCGTGTCTCGCAGGCAATGGCTGCCCCCTTGTCAAGAGACACAACGCTGGGCTGGAGCATTCTTGAAGCCCCTAACTGATTGATCTTTTATTATGACAGGCCGTAGTGTGCTGACCCACGAACTGCGTTATCAAAACTGACTGTAGGAGTGCTACAGTGGCGTTTTGATGCCTTGCCGTGAATCAGCACACTACGGCTGAATGTCGGTTATCCTATGCACTCCTTAGTATCTATCGGGAAATTAGATTTCATGCAGTCATCCCTTAGACCCCTGCAACTACTGGCCATCCTGTTGTTGCTCTTAAGCACACTGCCACTCAGCGCCGCCGTCGAAGAACTCGACCAAATCGTGGCCGTGGTGAACGAAGACATTATCGCCCGCAGCGAACTCGACAGCAGCACTCACGAACTCGCGACCCAACTGCTGGAGAAAGGCACTGGCCTGCCGGCGCGGAATATCCTGGAGCGGCAGGTCTTGGAGCGCATGATAAGCAAGCGTCTGCAGATGCAGGCAGCAAAGCAACTTGGCGTCAGCGTGGATGACGCCACCCTGTCGAAAACCATTTCCAACATCGCCAAACGCAACAACATCACCCTGGGTGAACTCAGAGAGACCCTTGAGTTGGACGGCATCAATTTCACCCTTTTCCGCGAGAAACTGCGCCGGGATATCATCATCAACCGGCTGAAGCAGAAGGAGGTGATCAATCGTATCGTGGTCACCGACCAGGACATCCGCAACTTTCTCGCCCGCGAAGCCGGGGGAAACCGGCAACGCTCCGCCCTGCTTCTGCAGCATATCCTTATCGCCACCCCGGAAGGCGCTGCACCGGAAGATGTCCAGGCGGCCAAAAAGCGGTCAGAAGATCTGGTCGTTCAGTTGCGGGAAGGTGCCGATTTCGGCGAGGCGGCTGTGCGGGAATCCGATGGACGTCAGGCGTTGGAAGGCGGTGACCTGGGCTGGATCGAAGCGGCCCGTGTTCCCTCCATCTTCACTCAGGTGGTGGATAATATGGAGCCGGGAGATATCAGTGATCCGATACGCAACGCCTCCGGTTTTCACATCGTCAAACTGCTGGAAACAAAAGGTGCCAAACGCCATCTGATCACCCAGACACACGCCCGCCACATCCTGGTCAACACCAATGAAATCGTCTCGGATTCCGAGGCGCGCCACAGCCTTGAGACCCTGCGAACCCGCCTGGAGAATGAGGAGGAATTCGGCACACTGGCACGCTCTCATTCCGATGACAAGGCATCCGCCATCAAGGGTGGCGACCTGGGATGGACCAGCCCCGGCGACATGGTGCCACAATTTGAAAAGCAGATGGATGCCCTGGAACCCGGCGGGATCAGCCACCCTTTTCAGACTCAATTCGGCTGGCACATCGTGCAGGTGTTGGAGCGCCGCAAACACGACAATACCGAAGAGGTGATACGCACCAACGCACGCAAGGCGATCCGCAAACAGAAGGCGGAGGAGGCTACCGACCTCTGGTTACGCCGTCTTCGCGACGAGGCTTACGTGGAGATACATCTGGAGCAGGAACCAGGTTGAAAGCGTTACGCATCGCCCTGACCCCCGGCGAACCCGCCGGGGTCGGGCCGGATCTATGCGTGATGTTGGCCCAGGAGTCGCCGGCGGCCCCGGTTGTCGTCATCGCCGACCCTGGACTGCTGGAACGGCGCGCCGAACAACTGGAGCTGCCACTGACGTTGATCCCCTTTGATGCCGCAGAAGCGGAACCAGGCAGTCTCCGGATCCTGCCGGTTCCACTCGCTGCCGAAGCGCAGTGCGGCAGACTCAATCCCGCCAACGCCGATTATGTTCTCGACACCCTGCGCCATGCAACCGAAGGGTGCCTGAACGGCAGCTTCGATGCACTGGTCACCGGCCCGGTGCATAAAGGCATCATCAATGATGCCGGACACACATTCACCGGGCATACTGAATTTCTCGCTGAACTCACCCAGGCACACCCGGTGATGATGCTTGCAACCAGAGGTCTGCGGGTGGCTCTCGTCACCACCCACCTGCCACTGAGCGAGGTCAGCCGCCAGATCACTCCCCAACGGCTCGAACGGGTCATCCGTATTCTGGATTGCGACCTGCGCCGGCACTTTGGCCTGACAGATCCCCGGATACTGGTCTGCGGCCTCAACCCCCATGCCGGGGAGGGCGGCCACCTTGGGCGGGAGGAGATAGAGATCATCGAGCCGACCCTTGGGCGGCTGCGGCAGGGAGGCATAAACCTCGCCGGCCCGCTGCCCGCCGACACCCTCTTCACACCCAAGTATCTGCAACAGGCAGATGCCGTGCTCGCCATGTATCACGACCAGGGCCTGCCGGTGCTCAAACACCTGGGCTTCGGCCGCGCGGTCAACGTCACACTTGGCCTGCCCATCATCCGCACCTCCGTGGATCACGGCACCGCTCTCGATCTGGCGGGAAGCGGTCAGGCGGGGATCGGCAGTCTGCTTGCGGCTGTTGCAATGGCCGGGGAGATGGTTGGGGCAAACCGCAGAGTGTAGGAGCCGAGTCCTCGCGGCGAAAGTTCGGATTCCATGTCCGTTCGCGGCGGGGCGCCGCTCCTACTGATTAATTGTCATTTTGCCGGAGAGAGATCACCCCGGCTGCAGAATCTTCGCCTTCACCTGCATCGCCACTTCCAGCGCCTTTTGGCCGACTTTTCCATCCACCAGCGGGACTTCGCCACTGTTGATGCAATCGATAAAGGCCTGCAGCTCGGTGTCGAGCGGTTTCACCGGCTCCACCTGCAGACGCTCGGAGACAATCTCAGGCCACTCCTCGCCAGGCTGCGGTCGTGGATAGGCAGTGTCGATGGTCTGCGCGATGAAGTCGAGAGATTCGTAACGGTTCTCCTCGAACACCCGGATACGGCGCGTCGTCTTATCGGAAACCCGACTGGCTATGATATTTGCGACGGTGCCGTTGGCAAACTCAAGCCGGGCGTTGGCTATATCCACATGGGATGTCAGTACCGGGGTGCCGACTGCGGCAATGGAGGTGATCTCCGATCCCACCAGCGAGAGGATGATGTCGATATCGTGAATCATCAGATCGGAGACCACATCGACATCAGTTGCACGGGCAACGAACTCACCCATGCGGTGGGCCTCGATGAAACGGGGCGTCTTAATCCGCTCCGCAAGCTTCATGACGCCTGCATTGAAACGCTCCAGATGGCCGATCTGCAGCACTGATCCGGAGGCCTTTGCCAAGGCCACAATTTTTTCTCCCGCCTCGACAGTTGATGCTATCGGCTTCTCCAGCAGCATGTGGATACCTTTTTCAAGGAAGGGACGGGCGACGTCCAGGTGCAGGGAGGTTGGAACCACTATGCTGACCGCATCGACCTTATCCAGCAGCTCGTGAAAATCGGTATAGGCGGCACATCCGGCTTCTTGCGCCACCCGATCAGCCGCCTCCTGATCGGTATCCACCACACCGACCAGCTCCACGTCACTCATTCTGGAGTAGATGAGGGCATGAAAACGCCCAAGATAACCCACCCCTACTACGCCAACACGTCTCTTTTCCGCCATCGTCTGTAACCCTGTTTTTCAAACAGGCGGCAATCTACCACATCAGAGAGAAAACTTGTCAGAAAACGGGGTTATCCCCGATTCAGGTTAAACCCGGACGCCACCGGCGCAGCCGTGATCTCCGGCGTATCCGCCGCACGCATCTGCAGGGTGATGCTCGAAGTGACTCCGAGCAGGACCAACATGACCAGCACGAAGAAGAAATCGGGTTTTCGATGAGGGTGTTGTATTTGCATGACGAAACTCCTGAAACACCATTTGCCTTAACCGAAGCATGGTTCAGTCTGTAGACAGCCGCTTTGAAACCGGTCACATTCACCATAGAACGGCGACAGTCTTTGTTTAAAGTGTGAAGTAAAAACAGTCGGTTATGGCTCCAGTTCACACTCCTGGAAGTCGCAAGGGATCCGACTATTTCTCTTTATCTCCCCCTTCAGCGACCTCGATGGCGCCGGCCGCTGTGAGCCTCTTCACCATCTCCCCATGTCCTCCCCTGCCGGCAAGACTCAAAGCCGTATTTCCGCCCTGGTCCTTGGCATTCACATCCGACCCCGCCTGGATCAGCAGGGTAACCACCTTGGGGTGATTGAAGGAGGCCGCCTGCATCAGTGCGGTGGCTCCCTTGGCGTCAACGAGATCGACATCCGCCCCCGCGCTCACGAGTGCGCGAACGCTGTGCAGGTTCCCGTTGAAGGCTGCCAACAGCAAGGCTGGCCGGCCAGCTGCATTTTTGCTGTTGGCATCTGCGCCCTGCGCCAGCAGGTCACGCAGCGTCTCCACCCGGCCACTCATTGCGGCTGCCACCACTTCCTGAGCCTGATCCGCCGCAAACGCCGGTGAGATCAGCAGAAAGAACAGGGCAAAAAAAGTCGTTTTGCGCATCACAAACACCATGTAATCCATTTATAATAGGTAATCGGCCAGACGCCAATAATCTTGATTCCACTGCACACTGGCTGAATTACCCGCCCTTGTGCCCTAAGAAGAAACCGGCAGAATTGATGACCCAAAAGAATCCACACCAGATTGGCATTCAGGTAGAGACAGAGTATGTCGAGTCCCAATCCACCCCCAGGACAAACCGTTACGTCTTCTCCTACACCATTACCATCCGTAACGATGGTACCGAGACGGCACGCCTGCTGAACCGGCACTGGGTCATCAGTGATGCCAACGGCAAGGTGCAGGAGGTACGCGGCGAGGGAGTGGTTGGCGAACAGCCCCGTCTCGGCCCCGGCGAGTCTTTCCGCTACACCAGCGGCACCATACTCGACACTCCGGCAGGCAGTATGCAGGGCAGCTACGACATGGTGGATAGTCAGGGCAACCACTTCGATGCGACCATCCCCCCCTTTTCTCTGGCCAGGCCTGGCAGCCTGCACTAGGAACCGCTCATGAGAACATCTTTCCAACACGAACCATTGGTGTTGGGAGCAGGCATTCTGCTGATCCTTTTCCTCAGCGGCCTTGATCCCGTTGCAGACCGTCTGACCTGGCTGCTGGAAACAGTGCCGGTAATGATCGGACTGGTGCTGCTGACGATTACCTGGCAACGTTTTCCCCTCACACCCCTGCTCTATCGTCTACTTGCACTGCACGCCGTTATTCTCATGATCGGTGGTTACTACACCTACGCAGAGGTTCCGCTTTTCAACACGCTACGCGACAGCCTCGATCTCTCCCGCAACCACTATGATCGCATCGGCCACTTTGCGCAGGGTTTTATTCCTGCCATCCTGGCCAGAGAGATCCTGCTGCGTCGCTCGCCGCTACAGCCTGGCCGCTGGCTCGCCTTCATAGTGATCAGTATCTGCCTCGCCTTCAGCGCATTCTATGAACTGATCGAATGGTGGGTAGCGTTGGCAAGCGGTGAGGCGGCGGAGGCCTTTCTCGGCACCCAGGGCGACCCCTGGGATACCCAAACAGATATGTTTCTGGCGCTGATCGGCGCTATCATGGCGCTGCTGCTGTTGCCGCGGGTCCACAACCGGGCGCTGGCAAATCTTCTTAGCGTTAACAGGCAGTAGAATGGAGGTATCCTAATTGGCCACCTACGCCATTGGCGACATACAGGGTTGTTACGATGAACTGCAGCGCCTGCTGGAGTTCATCGAATTCGATCCATCCAAGGACAAACTCTGGCTGGCGGGAGACATCGTCAATCGCGGCCCAAAATCCCTGGAGGTAATGCGGTTCGTCAAATCCCTCGGCAAACGGGCCATCACTGTGCTGGGCAACCACGACCTGCACCTGCTGGCACTCTCCCAGGGTAATCGACGGCACTCCAAACACGGCACCCTCGACAAGATTCTGCAGGCTCCCGACCGCGATGAACTGCTTCACTGGCTGCGGCACCGGCCGGTGATGCACCATAGTCGCAAGCAAAACTTCAGCATGGTCCACGCCGGACTGCCACCACAGTGGGACATCCCTACGGCCCTGGCCCTGGCCGGGGAGTTGGAAGCGGTAATACGGGGCCCGAATTTCCACAAGTTCTGTCGGCAGATGTACGGCAATGAACCAGACCTCTGGTCCAATAAGCTGACCGGCATGGCGCGGCACCGTTTCATCACCAACAGCTTCACCCGTCTGCGCTTCTGCACCCCCGGCGGCAGACTCGCCCTGCAGGAGAAGGGCTCTCCCGACTCCCAGCATGGCAAGCTTTTGCCCTGGTATGAGATGCCGAAGCGGGCAAGCCGAAACGACCGCATCCTTTTTGGCCACTGGTCGACGCTGGGCTACCATGAGGCGCACCAGATCTGGTCTCTGGACACCGGTTGCCTCTGGGGCGGAGCACTGACCGCACTGCGCCTACGCAAAAAGAAAAAGCCCAAACCCATCCACCTGCCATGCACAGGCGCACTAAAACCCGGCAAAAAATGAGCAGTGCCGCAATGGCTGCCTATCTATGACACCCTGTTTGAAACACCTCGGGAGAAACCACCATGAAAGCCCACGAAATCGACTACAAAATCATCGGCCACGACATGCAGCTGGTGGAGATTGAACTCGACCCCGAAGAGACAGTCATTGCAGAGGCCGGCTCCATGACCTATATGGAGCAGCAGATCAGCTTCGAAACCAAGATGGGGGATGGCTCAGATCCGGATCAGGGCATCTTCGGCAAGATGTTCAGTGCAGGCAAGCGCATGATTACCGGCGAGTCCGTCTTTACCACCCACTTCACCAACAGCGGCAGTTCGGGCAAACAGTGCGTCGCTTTTGCAGCACCCTACCCAGGCACCGTCATGCCTCTCGATCTGTCCCAACTGGGGGGACGTATTATCTGTCAGAAAGATGCCTTTCTCTGCGCCGCATTGGGCACAAAACTGGGGGTCGCCTTCAACAAGAAACTGGGCACCGGACTGTTTGGCGGAGAAGGTTTCATCCTGCAGAAACTGGAGGGAGACGGCCTCGCCTTCATCCAGGCCGGCGGCACGGTTGTGGAAAAACAGCTCAACGGCGAAACCCTGCGTATCGACACCGGCTGCCTGGTGGGCTTCACTGATGGCATCGACTACAGCATTGAGATGTCCGGTGGACTCAAGTCGATGGTCTTTGGCGGGGAAGGGATATTTCTTGCCACCCTCACCGGCACCGGCACTGTCTGGATCCAAAGCCTGCCATTTTCCCGCATGGCAGACCGGATCCTGGAACACGCCCCACAAGGTGGTGGTAAAGACCAGGGGGAGGATTGATTAACTCATATCACCCTCCACATCCGTATGCACCAAGGTGATATAGAGGAGACAGCTTCTCACCCGTGATCTCACCTTGCATTCAATCAATGACTCCATGACCCGAACCGGTGATCCGACCAGCATGGGCAAGGGGGGATCAGGATAGACGTCATATGATGAGCTTCACCCATACCTCAGGCACAACAAGCCCGGCATTCTGTCGCACATATAGAACCCATCCTGGAAGCTCGCTTGAGGTTTTAAGGAATCTGCTAAGATTACTCAGGTACGGGAATTGCGATAATACCCTTAAAGGGTCTAACGCTGTTGTCGATATAGTCAATAGGCGACACAGAGCAATAAAAGGCAGCGTTAGTCCAGATGAAATCAGATGGCATGAATTCCAGCAACAACGCAATCCGACACCTTCCATTGAATACGGCGTCACTCAAGGCCCTGCTGCAAACATGGCGCGCTGAATATCCACATTCAGGCATACTCGCCCTATTACCGGAGAGCGAAAAAGATAATCTGCACATACTCCAGAGCTGTTGCGGTGATCAGGGAATCCCCCTCGCGGGCGCTATTTTTCCTGCCCTGCTGATCGGTAACGAATTTCACCAGGAGGGCGTATTACTGTTTCGCTTCGATGAATGGGTGCCCAGTTTTCTGATCCCCGAGATCAATGACGGCCAATCACCGCCAGAGGAAAAAATCTCCCAAGCGCTCATTCCGACAATCGAGGCTGAAGGTCCCGACGCAGCCAAGCCGTCGCTCTATATGATTTTCGATGGTTTACTGCCGAATATCGCCAGCGTTCTCGAAGGACTCTACCTGCAGCTATCTGATCGGGTGAGTTATGCCGGCGTCAACGCTGGGAGCGAGACTTTCCAGCCCATGCCCTGCCTGTTCGACAGTGAGCGCGTTGTCGGCAACGGCGTCCTGTGTCTGCTTATACCGACCCACAATGTAACCGTGCTCGAACACGGTTACACGACTCCCAAACATGCCATGAGTGCAACCTCCACCAATGGAAACCAGATTCTGAGCATCGACTGGCGTCCGGCATTCGAAGTCTATCAGGAGATCATCAAACAGGAGTACGGGATTGCCCTGACCCAAGAGAACTTCTATCACTATGCGGTGCATTTTCCCTTCGGCATCCCCCGAGCCAACGAGGATCTGGTAGTACGGATTCCGGTGGCCCTGAACGAAGACGGCTCCCTGTTCTGCGTCGGCGAAGTGCCGGAGAACGCCATGCTGGTTCTGTTGCGGGCACCAGATGTCGGTGAAGGGAACTGCGTCAGCCATCTTGCAGCCGGCCTGCAGTCAAACAACGGTTCGATGCGGGGCCGCAGTATACTGACCTTCTACTGTGCCGGCCGCCGTATGCACCTGGGCGAAAAATCGCTCCAGGAACTCACGAATCTCCTGAAGGAGACAGGTGCAGCACATATTGCAGGCGCACTTTCCCTGGGCGAAATCGGCAGCACCGGGGAGTGGGACTATCCGATGTTCCATAACGCCACCCTGGTCTGTACCCCTTGGGGAACGAACTGATGGAGCGAGAGTACATCCTCTCGATCCTCTACGATCTAACCCTGACAATCGGGGGAGAGACTCAGCTGGACACCCTGTTCAGGCAGGTCTTGCAACGCCTGCTCTACCACACCGCATTTCCAGCCGGCCTGGTATTGACTGACAACAAAACCGAGGGCGCAGCCACATACTGTCGTATCGCCACTGTCGTTGGCGACCACCTGCTGGAACAGCGAAGCGGACAGAAAGTCGAACTGCCGGCGACTCTCACCGACAATTCAATCGAACTGCTCAACGCTACAGCCTTGCCTGCCGACCTGAACATTAATGAAAAATACCACTACTGCCTGAAACTCCCGATCGATGACACCAGTCTCATCCTGCTGCTCTCACCGCACAAGCCCACCAGCAAGCTGCCACTGACCCAGATCTTCAAGCCGGTGCTGGCCAACCTCTCCAGATCCATTTTGTTGTGCCGCAACAGTGAACAGCTCACCCGCACTCTGGAGTCTGACCGCGATCAGGCGCGGTCAGATCTGGCCATCGCCCTGGAACGATCCGAACACGAACGCAGCCTCCTGCAGGCCAGTGAGCAACGCTTTAAATTGGCCATGTGTGCGGCCAACGATGGCCTGTGGGACTGGAATCTACAGACCAATGAGGTCTATTACTCGCCGCGCTGGAAATCCATGCTCGGGTACGAAGATCACGAACTGGAGAATGCATTCAGCACCTGGGAGCAATTGGTCAAAGCGGATGATAAAACAAAGACCCTGGCGCTAATCGATGATTGTATGGTAGGTAAGTCCGATGGCTTTGAGACCGAATTCCGCATGCGCCACAAAGCGGGCCATTGGGTATTTATCCTCTCACGGGCAGTCATGGTACGTGATAACAAAGGCCAGCCGGTACGCATGGCCGGCACCCATGTGGATATCTCCGAACGCAAGGCAGCTGAACGCGCCAAAATGGAGAAGGAGAAAGCTGAAGCTACTGCACAGGCCAAGAGTCAGTTCCTGGCCAACATGAGCCACGAGATCCGCACGCCGCTGAATGGGGTGCTGGGTCTGGCGAAGATGGGTGAACGTGAAAACTCGCTGGAACAGTCACATGAACTCTTCCAGCAGATTGGCACCTCCGGGCAGCACCTGTTGAATGTCGTCAACGACATTCTCGATTTCTCCAAGATCGACGCAGGAAAGTTGGTGGTGGAAAATCAGCCCTTCATGCTGATGACCTCTGTGGACAATGCAGTGAATCTGATCAGAAACCAGGCAGAAGAAAAGCACCTGCTGTTTCATGTGGACGTGGCAGAAAAATTGCCGCCCTGGGTAAAAGGTGATGCATTGCGGCTGGAACAAATCCTTGTCAATATGCTCTCAAATGCTGTGAAGTTCACGGAGCATGGTGAGGTCAATCTGCGTGTGCTGGCACAAGACGGCAACCTGCTTTTCCGGGTAAGCGATACCGGTATCGGCATGTCTGAAAACCAATTGGCCCAGTTGTTTAAACCCTTTGAACAGGCTGACAGCTCCACCACCCGCCGTTTTGGTGGAACCGGGCTGGGGCTGGCCATCAGCATCAACCTGGCGAAGATCATGGGCGGGGATATACAGGCGACCAGCCGGATGTACGAGGGAAGTGAATTTATCCTTACCCTGCCCTTTGTCCCGGCAGAGCAGGTAAACGAGCCACATGCACCTGTCACACCAACCACCGGGGGTCGCCTGCAGGGAGTGCGCCTTTTGGCGGCGGAGGATGTTGACATCAACCGGCTTATTTTAGAAGACCTGCTGATGGAAGAGGGCGCCCAGGTGATCTTTGCCGAGAATGGCCAGCAAGCCCTGAAACTGTTGCAGGAACAAGGGGTGTCCAACTTCGACCTGGTGTTGATGGATGTACAGATGCCTGTAATGGATGGTTACGAGGCGACTCGCCGGATCCAGGAGATGGCCCCTGGGCTGCCGGTGATTGGACTAACAGCCCATGCCCTTGAAAAGGAACGGGAGAGGTGCTTTGCCGCTGGCATGGTGGATCACGTAACCAAGCCAATCGACCCGGAACGCCTCATAGCAACAATACAGCGCCATATTACAAGGCGCTCATACGCCCCGTAAGCGCCTGAGTCCGGTGGGAATAGTCCAGCAGCATCTTCCTGAGCAGGCTGTAGCTATTTTTCACGTTCGAGGGTAATAAAACTATAGGCGAAGCAGTTTTTTTCGTCAGCGGTAAAATCCTCCCGCCCGACTTCCCGCCATGCTGACAGATCAAATTCGGGAAACCAGGCATCTCCCTCCACCTCCGTATGCACCAGGGTGAGATAGAGCCGGTCCGCCCGCGGCAACATCTGAGCATAAAAGGCGCCGCCGCCGACAATCATGATCTCCTGTGCATCCCCCGCAGCCGCGACCGCCTCATCAATGGAGTGAACCACCAGGGCGCCCTCCGCCCGATAGCCCCGATTGCCGGTGACCACGATATGTTGCCGCTTCGGCAACAGTCCCGGCAGGGACTCCCAAGTCTTGCGCCCCATCACGATGGGCTTGCCCAGCGTGAGCCGTTTGAAGTGCTGTAGATCTGCGGAGAGATGCCAGGGCAGCTGGTTATTGCGCCCGATCACCCGGTTCTCCGCCATCGCCCAGATCAGGGAGATAGTGGGGCCATCTCCACTCATACGGCAACCTGCGCCTTGATGTGCGGGTGCGGGTCGTAATCGACCAGCTCGAAGTCTTCGAAACGAAACCCGAAGATATCCTTCACCTCCGGGTTGATGCGCATGCGGGGCAGATTGCGCGGCTCGCGACTCAACTGCAGATCTGTCTGTTCAAGATGGTTGGAGTAGAGATGGGCATCGCCGAAAGTATGCACAAAATCCCCCGGCAGCAGCCCTGTCACCTGGGCCATCATCATGGTCAGCAGGGCGTAGGAGGCAATATTGAACGGCACGCCGAGAAAGATGTCCGCACTGCGCTGGTAGAGCTGGCAGGAGAGCCTGCCATCCGCCACGTAGAACTGGAACAGACAGTGGCAGGGGGGCAGCGCCATCTCGTCCACGTCCGCTGGATTCCAGGCGGTCACCATGAGGCGGCGGGAGTCCGGATTGCTGCGAATCTGCTCCACCAGTTGGCTGATCTGGTCGATACTGCGCCCACCCGGTGCAGGCCATGAACGCCACTGGTAGCCATAAACAGGACCCAGGTCGCCACTCCCGTCCGCCCATTCATCCCAGATGCGCACCCCATTCTCTTTCAGATAGCGGATATTGGTATCACCCTGCAAAAACCAGAGCAGTTCGTGGATGATCGAGCGCAGATGCAGTTTTTTTGTCGTCAGCGCGGGAAAACCCACGGACAGATCGAAACGCATCTGGTAACCGAAGACACTCTGCGTCCCGGTGCCGGTTCGATCCTCTTTGACCGTGCCGGTATCCCGCACATGCCGCATCAGGTCAAGATACTGTTTCATGGCGTCCCTCATCCATTGCTGATCTGTTTCTATAAGCCAGGATCAGCAGCAGAATACCGAACAGGATCATCGGCAGGCTCAGCAACTGTCCCATCGTCACCCAGTCGAATGCCAGGTAGCCGAGATGGGCATCAGGCATACGCACGAACTCCACCCCAAAGCGGAAGACACCGTAACAGAGAAGGAAGAGTCCCGAAACCGCCATACGCGGTCTGCCTCGGGCGGAAAAAAGCCATAACACCAGAAAGAGCACCACCCCTTCCAGCAGCAACTCATAGAGTTGATTCGGATGCACCGGCAGCGAGTGGATGCCATCAACGGCAACCCCGGCCCGACTACAGAGATCACCCGCCTCTACACAGGGCACCTGCATGCCCCAAGGCAAGCGGGTCACTCCCCCCCAAAGCTCACCGTTGATAAAGTTACCCACACGTCCTGCACCAAGACCAATCGGTATCAGCGGGGCAATAAAGTCCGTGGCCTCAAAAAAGGTTCGCCCATACTTGCGACCAAAGAGCCACATGGCCATCAACACCCCTAACAGACCGCCATGAAAAGACATTCCCCCTTCCCAAACTTTTAACAGGGTCACAGGATCTTCAATAAAACGGGGGAAACCATAGAAAAGTGTGTACCCGAGCCGACCGCCCAGCACCACTCCTACTACTATATAAAAAACCAGGTCGTCGATCTGCGTGACCGTCCAGCCGCTGCCCGGTTTTTTTGCGCGCACGCGGCCAAGCCACCAGCCGCACCAGAATCCAACCAGGTACATCACACCGTACCAGTGAATTTTGAGCGGCCCCAGTGCAATCAGAACAGGATCGATATCAGGATATGTCAACATTTGTGGATATAACCTCAGGAATAGAATTCATGAACTTTGCCAGAACGAATCGATTTAGCTATCGTCTACCCATAATGATGGTAAAGTTATGTGACGTGGTTCGCACTTTTCAGGCTTTCTGGAATGAGATTCACAAAAAATGTGACGGTTTTTCGCAAAGTGTCAAGATTTTGATTCCCCGGCCGTTAAGTAAGTCAGACGATGCAGTACTCCACTTCATCCGAGACCAGGAAGGGATATGACTTACGCACATGCACAACACTTTGAGACTTATATACCAAGAAATATGGAAACACTAGGTTCAAGATTACGAAGAAAACGCCGCGAGCGCGGTTGGACCCAGGAAGAGCTCGCCTTGCGAGCAGGCACTAATCAAGCCGTAATCCAAAAAATTGAAAACGGCAAGAGCCTGCGGCCGCGCAAGATCGACGAAATTGCTCAGGTACTGGACGTCAATCCAGCCTGGCTGATGTTCGGCGAGAAATCAGGTCCATCGCTCGACGACGATGCCGTCGAAGTCGCAAAAGCCTGGCAGCGGCTTCCTGAACCCATCCGCACGCGGATTAAGCGTAACATTTTTGAGCAGGCACTGCCCCACTCGTCCAAGAAATAGGGCTAGGTTATCGGGGCGCTTGTGCGCCCCGGCCCGTATTCAAAAGACCGGCAGCACTCTCAGAAAGTAACTCTTCAGGTAGGCCGTCTCCGGAATTGCCGGATGGATGGGGTGGTCCATTCCTTGCTGGCCGCTTTCCAGCAACTGCAAGCTGCGTTCCAGGTGACGTGCGCCCTGCTGTATCCTTCCCAACAACTTCTCTCCCGACATGTGATGGGAACAGGAGGAGCTGACAAGCACACCATCCCGCTCCAACACCTGCATGCCAGCTTGATTGAGGCGCCGGTAAGCCAGCTCCCCCTCTTTCTGATCCTTGCGACGCTTGATGAATGCGGGCGGATCCAGCAGCACCACATCGAAACGCTCCCTTGCCTGTCGCAGGGCCTTCAACACTGCGAACGCCTCCCCCTGATGGATCTGAATCCGGTCTGCTACGCCATTGCGTTCGGCATTTAGCCCAACCTGCTCCAGCGCAGGCGCCGACAAATCGACACAATGCACTTCCCTGGCGCCATTCCTGGCTGCAGCAACCCCCCAGCTTCCTGTATAGCTACAGACGTCGAGCACCCTTTTGCCGGAAATATATTTAAGCATCCGGCAGCGATTCTCCCGCTGATCGTAAAACCAGCCGGTTTTTTGCCCTTTTTTCAAAGAAATCTGAAACTCTGTACCGTTCTCTTCCAGCGTCAGCCATTCAGGCACGTCGCCAGCCGCTGTTTCGATAGTACTTTCCAGACCTTCCACTCCCCTGGTCGAGGTGTCGTTGCGAAACAGCACACCTGCCGGTCTCAGTACCTTCTCCACTGCAGCGACGATCTCACTCTTGATACGCTCCATGCCCGCAGTGGTGATCTGGATCACAACCTGATCGCCATATCTATCCACGATCAGACCGGGCAGACCGTCACTCTCACCAAAAACGAGCCGATAGAAGGGAGTGGAGTAGAGCCGCTCACGCAGTCCCAATGCAACTTTCAGGCGATGCACCAATAACGACTGGCTCAATGGATGCTCGCGGTCACGGCTGACGAGCCTTGCACAGATAAGTGAGTGAGCATTTACATACCCGGTGCCCAACCATTTCCCCCGGTGACTGATAATCTCCACCGGCTGGCCCGGCTCGAAAGCGGTTAAAGGCGTTGCACTGATATCGACCTCATTGCTGAACACCCAGCAGTGACCGGCATGCAGACGGCGCTCACGGTCTTTCTTCAATTTCAGTGGTGCGATTTCCATGTAAGTGTCTCTTGAACATTGGCAGCAGAGCAGCGTACACCCCACCTGAAACAGTAGGCCGGTTCAAGCATAGCGGAACCGGCAATCGCCTGTGCTGTAATGCCCGATCCGCCATGCTTGATCGGGCCTACAGTTTCCAGCGCGCCTCGGCTTCATCATCGCTATGACGGGCATCCACCCAGCGACTGCCTTCCGGCGTTGACTCTTTTTTCCAGAATGGGGCACGGGTCTTGAGGAAGTCGATGATGAACTCACAGGCTTGAAACGCCTCTCCCCGATGCGTACTGGCCACAGCCACCAGCACGATAGGATCTGTAGGTTTCATCTCTCCAACCCGATGAACCACCCGGCTGCCCAGCAGATCCCAGCGCTGATTCGCCTCATCGACAATCGTTTGCAGCGACTTCTCCGTCATACCCGGATAGTGTTCCAGGGTCATGGTGGAGACCGTTTCCCCTTCGTTGATATCGCGCATCAGGCCGATAAAGCTCACAACACCGCCGATAGCCGGGTTCCCGGCTCGCAGGATGTCGACCTCGATGTTGGGGTCGAAGGGTTCGGACTGGATTCGGATTTCGTTCATGGGCAATATCGACTCAGTAGTTCATAAAACTGTCATTTCGACCGCAGGGAGAAATGACAACCCCATGAAGAACCATTTCTCACCCCCCCGTCACGGGAGGAAAGAAGGCGACTTCATCACCATCCTGGACTGGCGTATCGGTACCCGTCATCTCCTGATTGAGCGCCATCATCACCGTTTGATCGGCTGCAAAAACATCGGCCCAGATACCGCCCCGCTCTCGAAGGCGCATCAAAACCGCCCCCAGATCCGCAAGGCCCTCTGCCTCCATCTCCAGGGACGCTTCATCGAGCTGCTCCCGCAAACTGGCGAAAAAGAGCACCTTGATCATGACATCAGCTCGTGGAAAGAGAGAAACTGCACCGGATCGCCTTTTTTCAAACACTCCCGCTCCGGGATGATCGCCAGCCCGTTGGCCCATGCCACCGAACTCAAAACCCCTGATGAACGGCTTGGATAGAGTGTGACCACCGCTTCGCCGGATTCGTTGAGTTCCATCCGTGCGCGGGCATATTCACGGCGCTTGTCAGGCTTGTTCCAGTCGAAACCCGCCTTGGCGGTCATAGGCGTGGGGATTGCTCCATCCTTCACACCCTGGGAGCGCAGGATATAGGGACGCGCAAACACATTGAAGGTAACGAACAGGGAGACCGGGTTGCCGGGTGTGCCGATGAAGGGCGTCTCGCCAATATGTCCGAAAGCCAGCGGTTTGCCGGGACGGATCGCGATCTTCCACAGATCCAGCGACCCGAGTTTCTCCACGGCAGGTTTGACGTGATCCTCTTCGCCGACGGAGACGCCACCTGAGGCGACCACCAGGTCGGCCTGTTCTGCAGCGCGTGCCAAGGCATCGCAGGTTGCCTCGAAGGTGTCCTCGATGATACCAAGTTGAATCACCTCGCAGCCCAGCACTGCCAGCATGCCACCGAGGGTATACTGGTTGGAGTTGTAGATCTGACCGGGACCCAACTCACTGCCGGGCATCACAAGTTCATCACCGCTGGAGAAGACCGCAACCTTGAGCCGGCGAAAGACGGTCAGATCCGCGACTCCCACTGCGGCCGCAAGACCCAGATGCTGTGGACCCAGACGAGTACCGGCGGAGAGGATCTCTTCACCCTCTTTGATGTCCTCTCCGGCAAGACGGATGTTGGCACCGGCCTTGGGAGCATCGTTGACGACAACGTCATCGCCATCCTGCTCGCAAACCTCTTGAATCACCACCGCATCGGCACCTGACGGCACCGGCGCGCCGGTAAAGATACGCGCCGCAGTACCCCGTTGCAGCGGCTCCCCGGTAGCCCCCGCCGGGATGCGCTGGGAGACCGGCAGGCGGGTGGAGTCATCCTGCAGATCAGCAGTATTAACCGCATACCCGTCCATCGCACTATTATCCCAGGGCGGTACCGTCACCAGACTCGCCACTGGCTCGGCCAGCACCCGCCCCAAGGCATCCTCTGTTGCAACCTGTTCCTTCTCGGTCACGGAATGAACACGCGCCAGCAGGAAGTCGAGTGCCTCTTCAATGGGTTTCAGCGCAGGTCCGCTGTGGTGGGATCCGCAGTCACATCCACTCATGATTCAAACTCCTTACACTTCAAGAAGACGGGGGAACATCTGGGCAAAATTACAGGGCCGCGTACGATGATCGAGTTGCGCCAGCAGGATCTTGTCCCAACCTGTACGACAGGCCCCGGTAGAGCCCGGCAGACAGAAGACCAGGGTACCGTTGGCAAGTCCGGAAATGGCCCTGGACTGAATGGCAGACGCGCCGATCTCCTCCAGAGAGATGGTGCGAAAGAGCTCACCAAACCCCTCGATCGACTTGTCGAAGAGGGGCATCAGCGCCTCCGGGGTGCTGTCTCGGCCCGTAATGCCGGTGCCGCCGGTGCTGATGATGATATGCACATCCGGGTCGGCGATCCAACGCGAGACGATGGCCCGCATCTGATAGACATCATCGGGCACGATGACTTTTTCGACCACATTGTGTCCCGCCTCGACGGCGCGATCCCGCAGGGTATCCCCCGATTTATCGGTCTCTTCGGTGCGCGAATCCGAGACGGTCAACACCGCAATATTCAGAGGCACGAACCCGGTATCTTCAAAATGTCCACTCATGCTTTATCGGTTTCCTGTTACTGGAATGTGTAGCCGAACGCCTGCTTGAAACGCGCAGCAAACTCTTCGCGGGTAAAGATATGATTCTGGGTACCTGCCTGCTCGATCTTATAGGCCCCCATCAGCGCCGCGATCCGCGCGGTGGTCTCCCAGTCCATCCCGTTCATCAGACCATACAGCAGTCCGGCACGGTAGGCGTCACCACAACCGGTGGGGTCATTGACCGCACTGACGGGGGCGACCGGGATATCGATACGCTGCTTCTTCGTATAGATGGTTGAACCCTCGCCACCCCGGGTGACGATCACCGCCTCCACCATCTCCGCCAGTTGCTCCGGTGTCTTGCCGGTACGCTCCTGCATCAACTGCAGTTCATAGTCGTTGAAAGCGAGCCATGTGGCCTGCTCGGCAAAGCCAAGCAGGTCATTGCCATCGAACATAGGCATACCTTGACCCGGATCAAAGATGAACGGCACATCCGCGTCGGCAAACTGTTCGGCGTGATCGACCATACCCTGGCGACCATCCGGAGAGACCATGCCGATGGTGCAGCCCTCGGCCTCGGTGACATCTATCTCATGGGCGTTGTTCATCGCACCGGGATGGAATGCGGTGATCTGATTGTCATCCTTGTCCGTGGTGATATAGGCCTGAGCAGTATAGGCATCCTCGATCACCTTGAGATACTCACGGCTGATGCCGCACTCATCCATCCACTTTGCATAGGGACCGAAATCCTCGCCCACGGCGCCCGCCGGCTTGCCGTCCCCACCCAGCATCTTCAGGTTGTAGGCAATATTCCCGGCGCACCCCCCAAACTCACGGCGCATGTCAGGCACCAGAAAGGAGACATTCAGGATATGCACCTGCTCAGGCAGGATGTGATTTTTGAATTGATCATGGAAGACCATGATGGTGTCGTAGGCGAAAGAGCCACAGATCAGTGCGGACATAGGATATTCCTGATTATTGTTAGCCGGACGGGGGGGCGTTTGAATAGAAGGCGCTAGTTTATGCGGCGGGGTTGTCAGGGGCAAGGTTGGAGAGGTAAAAGGTTAAAGGAGGTGGTGCCAACGGATTGGTCGCACGCTGTCGTTACTACGTTTAGGCGCTGAAAGACCTACTATGGGCTTGATGCCTGATTCAAACAAATATTTAATTTGTTAGCCTTTAGCCTTTAGCCTTTAACCTTTTACCTTTCACCTATCCTTTCCAAGCTAAATCCAGATCCCGGGCGGCCCGCACGTCATCAAGCCGTCTCACCGGCAGATCATGGGGGGCAGACTTCACCTTCTCAGGATCGTTCTGCGCCTCCTGCAGTATGGTTGTCATAATATCCACGAAGCGATCCAGCTCATCCTGCGCCTCGGTTTCGGTCGGCTCGATCAACAGGCACTCAGGCACCAACAGGGGAAAGTAGGTGGTGGGCGCATGCACACCGAAATCGAGCAGCCGCTTGGCAAAGTCCATGGTATTGACGCCCAGCTCACGGGCCTGCCGCTTCAGGGTAAGAATAAATTCATGACTGGCGCGCCGCTGCGGATAAGCGGCATCGAAACCAACGTCGGTAAGACGTTTCAGCAGATAGTTGGCGTTGAGGGTGGAGAACTCCGCCACCCGAGGCATGCCGTCGCGTCCTAACAAACGCGCATAGATATAGGCCCGCAGCAACACGCCTGCATTGCCGGCGAAGGCAGATAGCCGCCCAATACTCTCTGGCCGGTTATCTTCGGTCAGCCAGACATAACCCGCACCATCCTGTGCCACCATCGGCACCGGCAGATAGGGTTCCAGCCGCTCGCTCACGCCCACCGGACCGGCACCAGGGCCACCGCCACCGTGTGGCGTGGAGAAAGTCTTGTGCAGGTTCATGTGGATGACATCGAATCCCATATCACCAGGACGCACCTTACCGAGGATGGCATTGAGGTTGGCACCATCATAATAGAGCAGCCCGCCAGCCTCATGGACCAAACCGGCGATCTCTTTGATTCGACGCTCGAACACGCCCACGGTGGATGGGTTGGTGAGCATAATGCCTGCGGTCTGCGGTCCCAAAACACCTTTCAGTGCCTCGACATCGATATCACCGTCCGCACCGGTGGGGATCTCCCGCACCTTGTAACCGCACATCACCGCCGAGGCGGGATTGGTGCCGTGGGCCGCGTCCGGCGCCAGAATCTCGTTGCGGGCGTCATCGCCCCTGGCATCGTGATAGGCGCGGATCATCGCCACCCCGGCGAACTCCCCCTGGGCGCCTGCTGCAGGAGAGAGTGAGACCGCAGACATACCGGTCGCCTCTTTGAGCATCTCCTGCAGATCGTACAGGCAACCCATGAAACCCTGGCTGTGGGTCTCCGGTGCCAAAGGGTGGCGCGCAAGGAAACCGGGCAGCGAGGCAAGGCTGTTGCTGGCCCGTGGGTTGTACTTCATGGTGCAGGAGCCCAGCGGGTAGAAATGGGTGTCGATGGAGAAGTTCTTCTGCGAAAGCTGGGTGTAGTGACGCACCACCTGCATCTCGGAGACCTCGGGCATAGACGCTGACTGACGGCGGCGGAATTGTTGCGGGAGTCCATCCAGGTCAGTCTCTTGCAGCGGTGCCTGGGCAGTTGCGCGACGGCCCGCACGGCTTTTTTCAAAGATCAACATAGTCGTATCACCAATCGGGTTTCAGCTTGCAGGGGGTCTGGATACGTGCGTTTATCACCCGCTCCAGTTTGCTGCGATACTGCTCGATATCCTCATCGCCCCGCATCTCCGTGGCGCAGACCAGAACAGCATTGCCGAGCTCGGGATAGTCGGCACTCAAATCGAAACCGCCCAGTACGTTGTGGGCCGCCAGGGAACGCAGCGCATCCTTGGTCTCCAGCGGCAGGCGCAACACGCGCTCATGAAAGACCGCTCCCTTGAAGACCGGACTGACGCCAGGCAGCCCGCCCAACGCCTTGACCAGCTTCCCGGTGTTGGCATGGCAGGCAGCCGCAACCCGCTCCAGGCCTTCCGCGCCCAACAGCGACATATGGATGGTCGCCGCCGTGACCATCAGACCCTGATTGGTGCAGATATTGGAGGTCGCCTTGGAGCGGCGGATATGCTGCTCGCGGGCCTGCAGGGTCAGGGTGTAACCCGTCTTGCCGTCGAGGTCGACCGTGCGGCCAATGATGCGTCCCGGCATCTGGCGCACCAGCTTCTGGGTGCAGGTAAGAAAGCCGAAATAGGGACCACCCGACGCCAGGGGCGCTCCCAGGGGTTGTCCTTCACCGCAGCAGATATCCGCTCCCTGTTCACCCCACTCGCCCGGCGGCGGCAACACCGCCAAAGCCACCGGGTTGGCCACCGCGACTGCCAGCATCCTGTTGGCGTGCGCCCAGTCGGTCAGCTCATCCACCGACTCCAGCACCCCGAAGAAGTTGCACTGGGGAATGACCAAGGCGGCAAAATCCTCACCGGCATACTGCTCCAGCGCCGATAGATCTATCTGCCCGCTCTCCATATCGAAGGGCAGTTCCACCAACGCTATGCCCTGATTGCGCACGATGGAGTGGACTACGCGCCGGTAGGCGGGATGCAGTGAGCGGGGTATCAGGATGCGCTTCGATTTGGACTTGCGGTTCGCCCGCACCGCCATCAAAACCGCTTCGGCCAGGGCAGAGGCCCCGTCGTAGAGAGAGGTATTGGAGACATCCATGACGGTGAGCGCCGTCATCATCGACTGGAACTCATAGAGCAGTTGCAAGGTGCCCTGACTCGCCTCCGCCTGGTAGGGGGTATAGGCGGTGTAGAACTCCCCCCGGGTGGCAAGTTGCCAGACCGCGGCCGGGATATGGTGGTCATAGGCGCCGGCACCGATAAAACAGAGCGGCTGCCCATCCTGGCGGGCGCGGGTATTCATCAGCCGCCCGACCTCCATCTCCGACATCCCCTGCGGGATCTTCTCCAGCTCGCCACAACGCAAGGCCTGCGGAATCTCGTCGAAAAGTGCATCGATATCCGGCGCACCGATGGTCGCCAGCATGGCCTGAATATCAGCTTCAGTATGGGGGATGAACGGCATGGATCAGGACCTGTTTTTAAGTTTCTTCGGCAACCGTGGCATCATAACCCGCCGCATCGAGCAGACCGTCCAGATCAGCTGCGTCAGAAAGCTTCACCTTGAAGATCCAGCCTTCACCAAAGGCGTCGTCATTGATCGTCTCAGGGGCATCATCCAGCGCTTCGTTCACCGCGATGATCTCACCACTGACCGGACTATAGATATCGGAGGCCGCCTTCACCGACTCCACCACCGCGCACTCAGAACCCGCCTCAACGTTGTCGCCCACCTCGGGCATATCCACGAAGACCAAGTCTCCCAGCAGCTCCTGGGCGTGGTCGGTGATGCCGATGGTGACGGTGCCATCACCCTCGTTCTTCACCCACTCGTGGGACTTTGCATAGCGCAGTTCGCTTGGTGTATTACTCATCTCTACTTCCCCGTTCAGTTTTGGAATGTCGTACCGGATTGGAATTCTATAACGAAATGCAGGCTTTGCCATTACGCACGAATGGCGCTTTCACCACTTGCGCCGTCACTCGCTTGCCACGGATCTCCACATCACAGGTTTCGCCGATAGCGGCGCTAACCCTGGCGAAGGCGATGGATCGTCCGAGGGTCGGCGCAAAGCCGCCGGAGGTGATCTCGCCGATCTCTGATTCACCGGCAAAGACCTTCAGATGGTTGCGTAGCACCCCGCGTCCGGTCAGCAGCAGTCCGACAAAACGGCGCTTGCCAGTATCCTTTCTCTGCACCTCCAGAACGCTGCGACCAACAAAGTCACGGTCACCAGGTTCCCAGGCCACGGTCCAGCCCAACCCGGACTCCAGCGGCGAGACGCTCTCGTCCATGTCGGAACCATAGAGATTCATCCCCGCCTCCAGGCGCAGGGTATCCCGCGCCCCAAGGCCACAGGGGGCGACGCCTGCATCCGCCAAGGCCTGCCAGAAGCCGGTCGCTTCGTTCTCCGGCAGCATAATCTCGAAACCATCCTCGCCGGTATAACCGGTGCGGGCGATAAACCAACCATCACCGGGAGCCGCATTGAAGGGCTTGAGCGCCACGACGTTTTCGCGCATCTCAGCGGGCAGCAGGGGCAGCGCCTTTTCCCGCGCATTCGGCCCCTGCACAGCAACCATCGCCAGATCGCGCCGGGGGGTTATACGCAGATCGAAACCCTCCGCCTGCTTTTTCAGCCAGGTCAGATCCTTCTCCGTGGTGCCGGCGTTGACTACCATCCGATACCAGTCGTCCCGCAGAAAGTAGACGATCAGGTCATCAACCACGCCACCTTGCTCGTTCAACATGCAGGAGTAGAGCGCCTTGCCGGAATCCTTGAGCCGCTCGACATCATTGGCAAGCAGACGTCGCAGATAGGGACATGCGTCCGGCCCCTCCAGATCGACCACGGTCATGTGGGAGACATCGAACATACCCGCATCCCGGCGCACCTGATGGTGCTCCTCTTTCTGCGAACCATAGTGCAGCGGCATCTCCCAACCGCCAAAAGGGACCAGGCGGGCGCCCATCGACTTGTGGGCCTCATAAAGGCAGGTCTGTTTGTCCATCGCGATCTCCAGATCATAAACGCAAAAGGGCGGCGCAGAACTACTGTTCCACGCCGCCCCTCTGTCCAAAACCTGAGAGTTTGCAGCCATTGGCCGCTGCCCCGTCGGTGGGTCTAATGACCGCTCTCCAGAGTCGACCTTAGTCCCCGCGGTCCTTTTGCCTGAGCGATTCCGGGCGGATTGCGCCTTCGGCGTCGGTGAAACCGATCTCTCCCACGGGGGTTGGTCGAGGATCGGACTATACCGCCCTGCCTGGCATCCGTCCAGAAACGCAAAGTTTTGGCAGGACACTACCTATGAGAACCCATACAGCAAACAACAGGAGGCAGAGCGGGGCAGGAAGCCAAAGCCGAGCTTGCCAACCGAATCATTCGCGTCCCATCGACCTCCGTGGCCACCGAAATCTCTACTGACAAATGTCAAAAAAATCACCAATTAACCGCTATTTATCCCAAAATTTGAAAAAAATCTAAAGAAACAGGAGACAGATCCGATAGTCCTCTCATACCGCCAGTGGTTTGTTCCGTCCCATGGCGCACTTTATTCGAGGAAATCGTGAAAATGAAATTCATAGCCAATCTGAAACTCTCCCAAAAACTGGCACTCATGGTGCTGGTACCGCTGATTGTGATGATCGGATTTGCATCCACCCAATCGATCTCTGCCTTCTCATTGCGCCAGACCACTGTCCAGCTGCAAACCATGAGCGAACTGAGTGTCAATATCAGCAACCTGGTGCATGAATTGCAGAAAGAGCGAGGCATGACCGCCGGCTTCATCGGTAGCGGAGGGAAAAAATTTGGCGACACCATTAAAGGTCAGCGCCAGGAGACGAACCAAAAACACGACATCCTGAAACAGTTCCTGGAAACATTCGATGGCTCCGCACTGGGATCAAAATTCCAGGACAACCTTGGAGAAACACTGGAGCGCCTGGATCAGCTTGAGAATAAACGCAAGGCAGTCGATACCTTTACACTGAAACTCGGCGATGCTCTGAGCTACTACACCGGCAACAACGCAGCACTGCTCGGACTGATCTCCGAATTATCCACCCTCAGCCCCGAGAAAGAACTGGCGATCATGACTGCGGCCTACGCAAGCTACCTGCAGGGCAAGGAGCGGGCCGGCATCGAGCGCGCCGTCATGTCCAATGTATTTGCCAAGGATCAGTTTAGCGGCGGCCTGTTCAACAAATTCATGTCTCTGATCACCGTACAGAACACCTACCGGGACGTCTTTCTCTCCCTCGCAAAAGAGGAGAACAAGGCGCTCTACAAGAACACCCTGCAGGGTGAATTCGTCGATGAGACCGAACGGATGCGCAAAGTTGCCATCGACAATGCTACATCCGGCGCTTTCGGTATCGATGCGGTCTACTGGTTCAAGATGCAGACAGGCAAGATCAATCTGCTGAAAACGATCGAAGACCAGCTTGCGGCGGGGTTGCGCACCAAGGCCGATGAGCTCAAGGCCGGTGCAACTTTGGAACTGGCGATCGCTCTACTGGTCGCCCTGCTGGGGCTTGCGATCTCCGCCGGCCTGGGCTTCTATGTTGGACGCGGTGTCCGGCAACAGTTGGGGGGCGAACCCGGCCATATCGAAGAGATCGCCAACCGCATCGCCAACGGCAGCCTCGACATGAAACTGCAGTCTGCAGGGGCAACCGGCATATACGCCGCCATGATCACCATGCAACAGCGGCTGTCGGAAGTCATCGAAAAAGACATCCAGTCTATCGTCGATTCCGCACGTGCCGGTAATCTGAGCAGCAGGGTTCCACTGGAGGGCAAGCAGGGTTTTTATGAAAAACTCAGCTCCGGTGTCAACGATCTGGTGGAAGTCAGTGAGAGTGTCATCGACGACACCCAGCGGGTATTTGGCGCGCTCTCCCGGGGAGATCTGAATGAACGTATCGAACGGGAATACAAAGGCTCCTTCGACCAGCTGAAACAGGACGCCAATGCAACCATTCTCAAGATCCAGGAGGTGATAGAGGGGGACATACAGTCACTCGTGGATGCAGCCCGCTCCGGTGACCTGAATCAGCGTATCGACCTGGACAATAAGCAGGGTTTTTTTGCAACATTGAGTAGCGGCATCAACGAACTGATCGATTCCGTGGAAAATGTTTTCAGCGATATCGCCCAATCCATGCACGATATGGCCAAAGGCGACCTGACCAAACCGATCACAAGAAGCTATCAGGGCACCTTCGATGACCTGAAGCAGGACATCAATAAAACCATGGCCAATCTGGAGCAGATTGTTACCCAGTTACGTCAATCGGGCGAGGTGATCACTACCGCATCGGGCGAGATCTCCTCCGGTAACAACAACCTCTCATCCCGCACCGAGCAGCAAGCCAGTTCACTGGAGGAGACCGCCTCCAGCATGGAAGAGTTGACCAGCACGGTGAGGAACAACGCCGACAATGCGCAGCAGGCCAATCAGCTGGCCGCCAGCGCACGCCGCACCGCCGAAACGGGCGGTGAAGTGGTGCGACAGGCGGTTGAGGCCATGGACGCCATCAACCAATCAAGCAGCAAGATCGCTGAGATTATCGGCGTCATCGATGAGATCGCCTTTCAGACCAATCTGCTGGCCCTCAACGCCTCCGTCGAGGCAGCCAGAGCCGGTGAACAGGGGCGTGGTTTTGCTGTTGTTGCCACAGAGGTTCGCAACCTGGCTGGCCGCAGCGCGACTGCCGCCAAAGAGATCAAGGAACTGATCCGGGACAGCGGAGAGAAGGTAAAAGCTGGTGCGGAGTTGGTCGACAAGTCCGGCGAGAACCTGGATGAGATCGTCAATGGCGTGAAAAAGGTCGGCGACATCGTCTCTGAGATCGCCGCCGCCAGTCAGGAACAGTCTGCCGGCATCGATCAGGTCAACATGGCGGTAACCAGCATGGACGAGGTAACCCAACAGAATGCCGCTCTTGCCGAAGAGACATCCGCTGCGGCCGCCTCGATGAGCGAGAAGGCGCAGGAGATGGATCAGCTGATGGGGTTCTTCACTGTCTCAAGATGAGATCGCCGGTTCCGCTACGTTTGAACCGGCCTACTTCAGTGCTGTAGGTCGGTTCAGGTGGAGCGGCTCCTGGGATCTATATTCTCAAGTCCGCCATACCGTGCTTCCGGCACATTTTTCTCAGCAGTTTTTCCGTAGACTGTCGATATTTCAATCAGATCCGCAAGCTTTATCTGGAGTCCAAAATGTACAAGCGCGTCATACTTCCCAGCCTGTCTTTTTCTCTCATGCTCTTACTTTCAGGGTGTGGTGGCGGTGACACAGGCACCACAACCGCCAGCCGATTGGACCTCGGCATTACGGACGCGCCGGTAGATGGCGCCGACGCGGTGTGGGTTGAATTCAGCGAGGTTGTCATTCAACCTGCCGACGGTGCACGCATCAGCATTCTGATGGAGAATGTGGACGGCAACCCCACCCCCAAAAGCATCAACCTGCTCGACCTGCAGGGCGGGGTACGGGATATGCTGTTGGACGGTTATGAACTTCCCGCAGGCCAGTACAGCTGGATCCGTCTCATGGTCAACGCTGAGGCCGACGGTGTGCTCGATTCCTATATCGAGCTTCCCGGCCCGTTGCAGTATGAACTCCGGGTACCCAGTGGATCCCAGACAGGGCTTAAGATAAACACCGGCTTCGAGATTTTAGAGGGTGATACCAACGATTACACCATCGATTTCGACCTGCGCAAATCCGTGCATCAGCCCAATGGCCAGACGGGTCCTTCCGGCGACCCCGTCTACTGGCTTCGCCCTACCCTGCGCCTGATGAAAACAGCCACCACCGGCACCATTTCCGGCACTGTCGATCCGGTCGTCTTTGCGGGTGAGGCCTGTGACGGCAACACAGTGGGTTACGCTGTGTATGTCTTTAGCGGCGCCGGTGAAACCCCCGTTGATGTCAACGTCAACGATCAGACAATAAACAACCCGGTCACCACCGCTGCCATCTCCGACGACGGCAACTTCACCTACACTGCCGCCTACCTGAACGGGGGAACCTACACGGTGGCTGCAACCTGTGCGGCTGACCAGGACGATCCCGAACTGGATAATCAACCGGGCAATCAAGAGGCTAATCCCGAGGTTACCTTCGTCGGCACTGCTGACGTCAACGTCACTGCGGGCGCGGAGACTCTACACGACATTCTCTGACCCATTGGGGTCGACAAACCTCAATGACACCGACTGCGCCGGGTTTGCGTTGTGCAACCCGGCATGGGTTTGAACCGATCAAAGTGTAGGCCCGATCAAGCGTAGCGGATCGGGCATTTCAACACAGATGCGATTGCCGGTTCCGCTACGCTTGAACCGGCCTACATCTTAAGATCTGTCCCAATCGCGCTGCGCCAGCTTAGGCAACTCCCCTACCATCCCCATCGCCCGACGTACCACGATATGCTTGAGCGGACCTGAATGGTCCACCAGACTCAACCCCAGGTTGCGAGCCAACTTGAGGGGCGATACTTCGTTGCTGAAGAAACGTTTGAAAAAATCCATGGCGCCGAGCATGCCCATGTTCGCCCCTTTACGCGCCCGTTCATAACGGCGCAGGGTAGCCAGCGAACCGATTTGACGTCCAGCCTGCCTGGCCTCAATCAACACCTCCGCCAATTGTGCCGCATCGAGAAAGCCGAGATTCACACCCTGTCCAGCCAGAGGATGGATAGCGTGGGCGGCATCCCCCACCAGGGCCAGCCCCTCGCGAATATAGGTCTCGGCATGTCCCAGACGCAGGGGGAATGCAGCCCTTGGTCCCACCTCCAGCACCTCTCCCAGATTTTGCTCGCTGGCCTGGGTCAGCTCCCGGCAGAAGTCGGCATCGCCCAGCGCCATCAACTCCCTGGCCAGCAGGGGTGAGGTCGACCAGACGATGGAGCAACGGCCGTCATCGATAGGCAGAAACGCCAGGGGACCGGTGGGCATGAAACGCTGCCAGGCGGTGTTCTGATGATGCAAGACGGGGCGCACGGTGGCGACGATGGCGTGCTGATCATAGTCCCAACCACGGGTGCCGATCGCCGCCATCCTGCGGATCAGGGAATCCCGCCCGTCCGCGCCCACTACCAATTTCGCCTGCAGAGAGGTGCCGTCCTTCAGTCTCACCGAAGGTGTCGGTCCCATTTCGAGGTCAGCCACTTCAGCCGGACAGAGCCGGGTGACACTGTCATAGGTTGCCAGCCGCTCCCAGAGCGCCAGCAGGGTGACCCTGTTCTCCACGATATGGCCGAGATTGGACTCTCCGACGTCGTGACAGCTGAAATGGATACTGCCGTTGCCCCCCGCGTCCCAAACATGCATGTCGGTATAGAGGGAGACGCGTTTTTCGCACATGCGATCCCAGGCGCCCAGGTTTTCCAGCACTTGCTGGGAGGCCCGCGTAAGGGCGGAGACCCGCAGATCAACCTCATCATCCGGCCAGTCTGTTTGCGGCTCACGCAACTCCAGTACACAGACATCGAAACCGGCATCGGCCATGGCGCAACCGAGGGCGCTGCCCACCATGCCGCCACCCACGACGATCAGATCAAAGCTGTCTCGTTGTTCAGACAAGTGGAATACCTCGCGCCAGTCGCGGCAGCCGCCCGTTCAAACCCATAAACTGACGTGCCACCAGATGTTTCAACCCTGGAGCGCTATCCAGCCCGAGCAGCGCGACATTGCGCGCCAGACGTAACGGGGTCAGAGGATTGGCAAACAGGCGGGCCAGAGTATCGGTAATCATGGCCACCGCATTCTGATCCCGTCGCCGCCAATCTGCATAGCGCTGCAGCAGATCCATGCTGCCGGGATCACCCTGCTCTGCGGACACGTCAGCCAGAAGATCGGCAAGTACAGCAACATCGCGAATCCCAAGATTGAAACCCTGGCCGGTAACCGGGTGTACCGTGTGCGCGGCATTGCCGATCAATGCGATACGGGGACGCACATGCTCATTGGCCTGCCGCAGCTTCAGAGGATAGGCAAAGCGTTTGCCACACTTTGTCAGATGTCCCAGGCGATAACCAAAGCGAGCCTGCAAACGTTCCAGGAAGGCGGTTTCATCCAGCGCCATCAGCTCAGTAACCTGTTCATCTTTTGACGTCCACACCAGAGAGCTGCGCCCTTCAGTCATGGGCAACATCGCCAGGGGGCCGGTATTGGTAAACCGTTCATAGGCGACACCCTGGTGAGGCCGCTCGGTGGTGATATTGGCAATGATGGCAGTCTGGCCATAGGCCTGCTCTTTGGATGAAATCGCCAGGCGACCTCTTACCGCCGAATCGCCGCCATCCGCTGCGACCAACAGCGCTGTCCTCACGCGTCTCACCTCGCCTGCCTCCTTCAGATTCACCTCTACGAAATCATCAGAAACGGAAAAGCTTTTCAGACTCGCAGGACAGAGCAGATCGATATCCGGCTCCTGTTCCAGATCCTTGAGCAGGGCCTGTCCCAAAGCGCGGGCAGTGGCGACATAACCCAACGCCTCCACGCCCTCATCGCGATTGTTGAGCCGGGCAAAACCGAAGTGTCCACGATCAGAGATATGGATATCGGAAATCGGTTCCGCCTCACCGGAGAGACCTTCCCAGACCCCCATGCCCTGAAGTATCAATCGGGTCCCCCAGGAGAGGGCGATTACCCGGTCGTCATAGCTCGGCTGGAGATCGGAGTTGAAGGGCCAGGCCTCTACCACACCGATCTTCAATCCCAGCCCATTAATGGAACGGGCAAGACTGGCGCCCACCATGCCGCCACCGATAATGAGGATATCGTAGTCGTCAGTCATTCAAGATGCCATCAGGGTTTCGAGTGCGGCCACCGTCTTGGGCGTATCCTTTGTCAGCAGATCACAACCGTCCTTCGTCACCAACACATCGTCTTCAATCCTGATGCCGATGTTCCACCACTTCTTCGCCACGCCTTTGGTGCCGGATGGGATATACAACCCCGGCTCGATAGTCAGGACCATACCCGGTTCGAGCAGCCGCCAGGTTCCATCGACCTTGTAATCCCCCACATCGTGCACATCCATACCGATCCAGTGACCGGTGCGGTGCGGATAGAATTTCTTGTACTTCTCTTCACGGATCAGCTTGGGTACTGAACCTTTAAGAATGCCCAGCTTGACCAGACCTCGGGTCATGGTGCGCACGGCAGCCACATGGGGGTCGTTCCATTGGTTTCCCGGCTTCACCTTGGCGATGGCTGCCTCCTGTGCCGCCAACACCAGCTCATAGAGTTGCCGTTGGGGTTCTGTAAAAACGCCATTCACCGGATAGGTGCGCGTGATGTCGGAGGCGTAACACTCCAGCTCACAACCGGCGTCGATCAACAGCATGTCGCCGTCGTTCAATCGATCCCGGTTATCGATATAGTGCAATACACAAGCGTTACCACCGCTGCCAACGATAGGCGTATATGCCTGTTCACGTGTGCCGAGACGGCCGCACTCGGCAAGGAACTCCGCCTCCAGCTGATACTCCCAGGCACCCGCATGACAACTCTTCATCACCCGTTTGTGCGCCTTGGCGGATATCTTCGCCGCCTGCCGCATCACCTTGATCTCGGAACGGCTTTTATAGAGCCGCATCTCATGCAGATAGTGATCGAGGGCGATGATCTCCATCGGCCCCTGGCCACCACTGCGGGATTCGCATCGAATCTGATTGATCCACTCCAGCAGGCGCTTGTCCAGATCAGGACTGCAGCCCATGGCATAAAAAACCCGGTCGGTCTGCTCCAGCATGCGCGGCAGGATGTCATCGAGATCGCCGATAGGGAAAGAGTCGTCTGCATCGTAGTTATCACAGACGCCCTCCTGGCCGGCCCGCGGACCATCCCACTGTTCCATCTTGGGATCACGTTCGCGATTGAAGAGGATATACTCAGCCTGCTTTCTACCGGGAATCAGAACCGCAACGGCTTCCGGTTCAGGAAAACCGGTGAGATAGAAAAAATCACTGTCGGGACGGTAATGGTAGTGCACATCACGGTTGCGCACCTGTAGCGGTGAGGTCGGCAGGATTGCGATACTGCCCGGACCCATGATGCGCATCAGTTCACGGCGACGCCGTTTGAACTCACTCGCTATCATTATCCTTCTCCCGCTTGCCGGTCAGTGCCTCCCGGATCAGTAACACCGCCACCCGCAGAAACTCCTCCAGCTCGACATAGGCCAGCTCGGCCTCCTCACCCGGTTCAATATCTTCATGGTCGAGGCGGGTAAATTCAGTAATATCCCGAATCGATTCTCCTGCCTCATCTTTCAACTGGGCTTCAGTGATACCCGCCAGCCCCAATCCATAGAGATAACCCTGACACCATTCACTCAATGCCTTGGCGCGCACCTCGATCTCCAGTTCGTCATCCGGCAGAAACGGTGTGAAATTCAGCTCTTCCCCTTCGATGTAACCCTGGGTCGACTGATAGAGCTGGCCCAGCAACTGCCTGGCTTCAACCACCAGAAGATCATCTTCCGAGCGATCTTTGAACAGTTCGACAAACCAGGCGGCATGGGCATCAGAATGACCGGCACAGAGTATGCCGCTGATCACCCCGTGAATCTCACTCGCGCCAACATCCAGGCCAATCGATTGCAGAACCTGATCAAAGCGTTCGAACTGAGGCATTACGGGGTTGGAGTTCATGCAGATTTCCGTTACCTATCCTAATATTGAAGAAGAATCATAACATGAGCTGTAAAGATTGACCGTTCCCTGAGCGCCCTCTATATTGGGGAACATGATCGAAGATGAGATGAAAGAGAGCACAGAACTCGACCTCAGAAAACTTGAGCTTCAGATTGAAGAACTCATCCGGGCCTGCGCCTATCTGAAAGATGAGAATAAATCCCTGCGCGCCCGCCAGGATAGCCTGGTGGCAGAGCGCGCCTCTCTGATCGAGAAGACTGAACTCGCCCGCACTCGAGTCGAGGCGATGATCACCCGCCTGAAGTCCATGGAAGCCCCCCAGTGAGTGAGACACAGATTCCCGTCACCGTCCTGATTTTGGATAAGGAGTATCGCGTCACCTGCGAACCGGAGGAACGCGAGTCTCTGATCGACACCGCACGCTTTCTCGATGACAAGATGCGAGACATCCGTAAGGCGGGACGGGTCATCGGCACCGAACGCATCGCTGTCATGGCCGCGCTCAATATTGCCCACGAACTACTGGAGCAGCGCAGCAGCAAATCCAGCGATGTGCAGAATATCTCCCGCCGCATTCAAAATTTGCAGGAGAAAATAGATATCGCGCTGAATTCAAGCAACCAACTGGAACTTTGACCCATTTAGGTTTAGCCTATAGGTAGACAACCCCTGCCGTGTTCGTTAGTGACCCGGGTATTTTCTTGAGCCTAATTAGTGCCCTGGGAACAAAATGCCGATGCCGGTGTGCATGTCCGCCTCGTAGCGGGAAGCCTGAAGCATCCCTGCTGTTCCCACTTGAACCTACCGGTTCAAGAACAATGGTTTGCGACGGCACATGTGGGGGTTGTCTCCTTCAAATCACTCCCCTGCTCCGATGAATACAAAAGCGCTGCGCCACCTGGCCCGTACCCGGCGGCGCCAATTGAGCAACCAGACACACAAAGCCCACAGCCTGCAGCTGAATCGCCTGGCTTCTGCATATACAGCATTCAGACACAGCCACCGCATCGCTTTCTATTTTGCTGCTGACGGAGAGATGGACCCAGCTCCTCTGGTGAAGCACGCACGCCATTCCGGTAAGCGTTGCTTCTTCCCCGTCCTGCGCAACCGCCCATCGCGGTCCCTTTGGTTCGCGGAACATAAAATAGAAGGCCGACTGAAAAACAATCGATTCGGAATCCCCGAACCTGCATCACACCATAAACATATTTCCATGCCCTGGGGACTGGATCTGATCTTTGTTCCACTGGTTGCTTTTGACACCCAAGGTAACCGGCTTGGAATGGGGGGCGGCTTCTATGACCGCACACTCGCATTCAGAAAAAATCGTCATCACTGGCCCGGACCAAAACTGGTTGGACTTGCCCATGAGTGTCAAAGGTTCGATAACCTTCAGGCGAAACCGTGGGACATCCAACTGGATGCGATCATTACCGAACAGAAAATTTATTCGTTTCGATAGCAAGAATATTTTCACTGAATGCACACTAAGTACAATCAACCATGCCAAATCATCCAGCAAAACAGTAAGGCCTGTTTTAATCGTTCGGCTTTATAAACATCATATCCAACTAACTCTATTGCCCTCAGTGTTAAGTCAAAAACAACATGCACCACCACTCATAACAGCCACCTTTAATTAACTCTGAAGCGTGTGATTTCACTCTCATCTTCTGCTTAAACTCAATTAACAGACTGTATTAAATAAGAAAAAACGTATTTATTCTGGATTTTTTTTCAAGCTGACTTATACTCAGTGCATCATATGGGGTAGATGTCTCTGGAGGACACGTTATGGCGAAGAAAAAAACCGCCAAAAAGAAGGCTGCTGTAAAGCGAAAAGTTACCACCACAAAAAGAGTAGCTGCCAAGAAAAAAGCATCTACCAGGAAAAAAGCGGCGACTAAAAAGAAAGTCACAAAGAAAAAGGCAGTCACTAAGAAGAAGGTTGCTGCCAAAAAGAAGACAGTGAAAAAGAGGGCCGCCAAGAAAAAGGTTGCTGCCAAGAAGACAGTGAAAAAGAGAGCGGCCAAGAAAAAGGTTGCTGCCAAAAAGAAGACAGTGAAAAAGAGAGCGACCAAGAAAAAGGTTGCTGCCAAAAAGAAGACAGTGAAAAAGAGAGCGGCCAAGAAAAAGGTTGCTGCCAAAAAGAAGACGGCGAAAAAGAGAGCCGCCAAGAAGAAAGTCTCTGCAAAAAAGAAGACAGTGAAAAAGAGAGCAGCTCGGCCGCGCAAGGTCACACCGCGCAAAAAGGTCACCCAAAAATAGGGTCGATCTGATCACCACCTAAAAAACGCGTCAATCAACACCTGCAAAGAGTTGATATGCCGGATTATCGCTCTCTTCCCAAAAGGTATAACCCAGGTCTTTCAGCATTTTCCTGAAATCACCTTTTTCACCCGATGGAATCTGTATACCCATTAGTACACGTCCATAGGCTGAACCGTGATTTCGATAGTGGAACAAACTTATGTTCCAGCGTTTGCCGATATTGGCCAGAAAATAGAGTAATGCACCAGGGCGCTCGGGAAATTCAAACCGCACCAGCATCTCGTTTTCAACACCCTTGGCATGTCCACCCACCATGTAGCGGATGTGCAGTTTTGCAGTTTCATTGTCGGTCATGTCGACAATGGGATAGGATTTCTTCTCGAACCTGGCAACCAACTTCTCCCTCTCCCGATCCCCGTCGCTCAATTCCACACCGACGAATATCTGTGCGGTTCGGTCACTGGCATAACGATAGTTGAACTCAGTGATACTGCGTTTGCCTATTACTTTGCAAAACCGATGGAAGCTTCCCGGCTGCTCAGGAATCTGCACCGCAAAAAGCGCCTCTCTGCGTTCGCCGAATTCCGCTCGCTCGGCAACATGGCGCAGACGGTCAAAATTGATGTTGGCACCGCTCTCTATGGCGATCAGGTCAGTCCCTTTGATGCCTTCACGCTTCACATATTTTTTCAGACCCGCAACAGACAAGGCACCAGCAGGCTCAGCAATTGTTCTCGTGTCGTCAAAAACGTCCTTTATCGCTGCACATATCTCGTCTGCATTGACCAGAATCACCTCGTCCACAACCTTGCGGGCCACACGAAAACTCTCTTTTCCTATCTGCCTGACCGCCACGCCATCCGCAAATATTCCCACCTGCTTAAGTTTGACCCTGCGCCCAGCCTCCATCGCCCGATAAAGCGTCGGCGCGTCATCCGGCTCAACACCGATAATCTTCACCTCGGGCCGTACATATTTGACATAGGATGCAATCCCTGCAATCAACCCCCCACCACCCACCGGAACAAAGATTGCCATCGGCGGCTCCGGATGCTGCCGCAACAACTCCATCCCGATCGTGCCCTGACCTGCAATCACCTCCGGATCATCAAAGGGATGAATGTAGGTCAATCCCTTCTCCTCCGCCAACTTCTGGGAGTGCGCGTAGGCTTCGTCATAGGAATCCCCGGCCAATACGATTTTTGCTCCAAGGTTACGCACTGACTGCACTTTGATGGGCGGCGTCGTACGCGGCATGACAATAAGCGCCGGAATCTTCAGCTTGCGGGCCGACAGAGCAACACCCTGGGCATGATTACCAGCCGATGCCGCGATGATCCCCTTCTCCCTCGCCTCCGGCGAAAGACTCTGGATCTTGTTATAGGCACCTCTCAATTTAAATGAGAAGACCGGCTGCAGATCCTCCCGCTTCAAGAAGACCCGGTTCTCCATCCTCGCAGAGAGCAGCGGCGCAAGATCCAGAGGCGTCTCATGTGCCACATCGTAGACCCGCGCGCGGAGGATTTTTTCTATATATTGTTGTGGCATTTTTCTATTCCAATGTGAGATTGCCGCACCTGACATCAAAGAGGCGCATCGGTATGATAACCCCCAAAATCCGATAAACGTTAGATAATATCGACAAAGCAGTCAGCCGGGCTTCCAATCCGAATCCCACAACTTGCAGTCGTTAGTTAAGGAGTTAGCGCATGAATGCAGACGACATGAAAAAAATGGCCGCAGAGGCCGCACTGGAGTATGTCGATGGCGGCATCGTCGGTGTAGGCACCGGCTCAACGGTCAACCATTTCATCGACTACCTTGCCACCATCAAGCATAAAATCGATGGCGCGGTCTCAAGCTCCGAAGTTTCGACCGAACGTATGAAGAGCCACGGCATTCCGGTAATGGATCTTAACGCTGCGGGTGAACTCGACATCTATGTGGATGGCGCAGATGAGGCGGATCACAATCTGGCCCTCATCAAGGGCGGTGGTGGCGCGTTGACCCGCGAGAAGATCGTCGCAGGTGCCAGCAGAAAGTTTGTCTGTATCGCAGACGGCAGTAAACTGGTGGACATACTGGGCAAGTACCCCCTGCCGGTGGAGGTCATCCCCATGGCCCGCAGTCATGTGGCCCGCCAACTGGTCAAGCTTGGTGGCACCCCGGTCTGGCGCGAAGATTTCATTACCGACAACGGAAATGTCATCCTGGATGTTCACAATCTGGAGATCATGAAACCCATCGAGATGGAGAACCGCATCAACGCCATCGCCGGCGTGGTCACCAACGGTCTCTTTGCCATGCGCGGTGCTGACGTATTGATCCTTGGCACCGGGGATGGCGTCAAGACAGTGCTGCCCAAATAAGAGGACCGAGGTTGATAGGGCCGAGGGTCGGAATCTTGATCCTCGGCCCTTTATTTTGGGGCAAAAAAAACGGGGCCCGAAGGCCCCGTCTTCAACCACTCACTAAGTAAGACTTAGAAGTTGTGGCTCAGCTGCAGAGAGAGAACGCTGCTGTCGGTGCTTGGTGCACCAGCTGCGTCGTCTACGTCACGAGCATTGTAGAGAACCTGTGCATCGGTACGCTTGCTGAAGCTGAACTGGTAGCCGATAGCATAAGTATCGAAGTCGGTACCTGCAATGTTGTCGAAGTCAGCAGAACCGTACATGCCCTTGATGCGGTGCATGCCCATGTCGTATGCGCCAGACAGCTGGTAGGTCTTCTTGTCGTTATTGGCAGTACCACCAATGTCGGAACGCGTCTCGTAAACACCGGTCACGCTGATGTTGTTCCAACCCAAAACACCGCCGCCGATGCGGAACTGAGTCTCGTTCTCAGCAGGTGCGCCGAAGTTATCTTCGTCAAGCTGCTCGTAAGCGATGGCACCGTAGAAAGGGCCGTTGCTGTACATACCAGCGATGGAGTAAGCATCCTGGAAGTCTTCGGTGCCCAGAGTCTGAACGACTGCACCAGCAAGGGTGAGACCGGAGAAAGAGGGAGAGATGTATGCGATGGCGCCGTCAACGCGACGATCCATGAACAGGTTGGTGTGGTTGCCGGCCTGATCGTAGTCAGCTGCGGTATCTGCGAACAGATCCAGCTTACCGGTGGACATCTTCAGAGGGGTGTCGTGACGACCGGCAACAGCGGTACCGAAACCACCAGCCAAGCCGACGAAAGCGTTACGACCAGACCAATTGAATGCAGAACCTGCAGTCATGCCGAACTCCATCTGGTAGATGGCTTTCAGACCGTTGCCCAGATCTTCGGAACCCTTGATACCAAGACGGGAAGCCTGGTCCTGCATGCCCCAAGCATCGATACCAGCGTCCTGAGACCACTTGTCAGAAGCAACACGGACCTTACCGTAGATGGTGGAATCAGCCATGGCAGCAGCGGGAGCAACCAGAGCAGCAGCAATTGCGAAAGAAAGGATTTTCTTCATTTTTAAAAAACTCCAATGAGTTAGGAATAAATTCTGTACGTTCGCTGACAATATTAGATAAGCCATCTCTGTATTGCAAGTCTTTTTTTGTAAAAAAATCACATGTGGTAATTTTGTTGCAAAAAAAGCACACCCAGCCTGTAGCTGCCAATTAAAATTCAATAATTCCGTGAGTTACCATCATTTCCTCGAATTCCCAATATAATTTAACCAACAACATTTAACCATCTGCGGGTAAATTAATGTCTCAGGCACTCAAAATACAGGAGTAGTGACGTAAAGAAAACAGGACCGAGGTTGATAGAGCCAAGGATCGCCACCTTATCCCTTGGCCCTTGGCCCTAAAATAAAAAACCCGCCGAAGCGGGTTTTTTATTTTGGCTGGGGATAGAGGACTCGAACCTCTACAAACGGAGTCAGAGTCCGTTGTCCTGCCATTAGACGAATCCCCAATTGTTCTTAGGGCCGAGTTTGATAGGGCCTAGGGCCGAGGATTGCGGCCTTAACCCTTTCCATCGGCGCTTCGCTCAATGTGCGCGATTAAGCCATATATCATTTTAGAAATCTGTATTACTTCTTCAGATTTTTCAAGGCCTATTTTACGATCGATCAATCCTGACTCGATGCCGATCAGAATTTGTGTCCAGGCTTCATAGCTGGAAGCCTTTGCAATCCGAAGGAAGTGGATGCGCTCTTTGACTGATTCCCGCCCATAACCTTCAGCTATGTTTGAGGCTATGGAAAGCGCCGATCTTCCCAACTGATCCCTGAAGCCAAAATTGGTACAGCCACCAATCAGTTTGTAAATATCTGCTGAGAGCCGACAAGCCCTTTTCCATGCATCGAGGTTTACCAAGGCATCCATGCCCACCCCTCGGCCCTCGGCCCTTAAAACCTCGGCCCTGCTTTTATCGGCCCTGTTCTTAACGTTTGGAGAATTGAGGACGCTTGCGCGCCTTGTGCAGACCGACTTTCTTACGCTCGACCTCACGGGCGTCACGTGTCAGGAATCCGGCTTTGCGCAGACCAAGATGAAGCGACTCGTCGAATAGATCAAGGGCACGCGCTATGCCATGACGAATGGCGCCCGCCTGGCCGGTGGTGCCACCGCCTTTTACGGTGACCTTGATATCAACCTTGTCGAGTGTTGCGGTGACGTCCAGCGGTTGACGCACGACCATACGCGCTGTTTCACGACCAAAATATTCGTCCAGGGGACGATTATTGACAACGATGCTGCCGCTGCCGGAGGTCAGGAAGACCCGGGCTGCCGAGCTTTTGCGGCGGCCGGTGCTGTAATGAATATCTGCCATCGGTTTTACCTGATGAAAATGGTGATCAGATGTCCAGCGGCTGAGGCTGCTGGGCCTGATGAGTGTGTTCGGGACCTACAAAGACGCGCAGCTTCTTGAACATGGCGCGACCCAGAGGATTCTTAGGCATCATGCCCTTGACGGCATGCTGAATCACCCGCTCCGGCGCCTTGTCCAGCAGCTTTTCCAGGCTGATCGACTTAAGGTTGCCTATATAACCGGTGTGATGGTGATATATCTTGCCCGACATCTTGTTGCCGGTCACATGGATCTTCTCCGCGTTGATTACAACGATGTAATCCCCGGTGTCCACATGAGGGGTATATTCAGGCTTATGCTTACCGCGCAGGCGGCGAGCAATTTCAGTGGAGAGGCGACCGAGCGTTTTGTCGGTTGCGTCCACGAGGTACCAGGTGCGGCGTACCTCAGCCGGTTTTGCACTAACGGTTGTCATACCGAGTCGCTCCAATGGAGAACTATTATCGTCCGAAAAAGACGGCGAATAGTACCGGATGATCCGAAAGGAAACAAGACCTCATTCGCCGCCGGCAAAAAAAAAGCGCAACGGAGGACGTTGCGCTTAAATATAACCACCATTTTAGGAGGATGGAGGAGTACTGACACTTGCCATCAGCAGGCAATCAGTATGTTAGAATTATCTGATATAATTATTGGTATGTCAAGCTCAGCGAGCAACCCGGCTAACATCTCTTTGGACTTTCCCCTCCGGGTCTGAAAAAATTGCGCCCTTTCCCGACAACACAATAAACCTCAATAAGAAGAGATGCTGATCGACTCACTTGCCATTCTCGTTGGACTTGCCATCCTGGTTTGGGGCGCCAATCGCTTTGTCACCGGCGCCGCCGCCCTGGCCAGCAACCTGGGTGTTTCAGCGATGCTGATCGGACTCACCATTGTCGGCTTCGGCACATCCGCACCGGAGATACTGGTCTCGGTCGTCTCCTCGCTTGATGGCAATCCCGGCCTCGCAATCGGTAACGCACTGGGTTCGAATATCGCCAACATCGGCCTGATCCTTGGCACTACCGCGCTTATCGTTCCTCTGACGGTCCACTCCAGTGTATTAAAGAGGGAGTACCCCCTGCTGCTCGGCGTGACCGGCCTCAGCCTGCTACTCATGCTGGACGGAGAACTGAACCAGCTTGACGGCACGATCCTGATTGTCGTCCTGGTCGCCGTGCTCGGCTGGATGATCCGCGTCGCTAAAACCGGCTCTCCAACCGACCCGATAGCAGACGAGTTCGATGCCGAAATCCCTCACGACATGCCCACCCCTCAAGCGATCTTCTGGCTGATACTCGGGCTTATCTGCCTGCTGATAAGTTCGCGCATGCTGGTCTGGGGGGCAGTCAATATCGCCACCACTTTCGGCATCAGCGATCTGGTTATCGGCCTGACCATCGTCGCCCTGGGCACCAGCCTGCCCGAACTGGCGGCAAGCATTGCCAGCGCCCTCAAGGGGGAGGACGATCTTGCCATCGGCAATATCATCGGTTCCAACCTATATAATCTGTTGGCGGTCCTGAGCCTGCCGGGACTGATTGCACCGGGAGTCTTTTCCGAAGCCGCACTCTACCGGGACCAACCCATGATGATCGGGCTGACCCTTGCCCTCTTTGCCATGGGCTATGGCTTTGGGAAACTAAAGGGGCAGATCAACCGCATTGAAGGTTTTTTGCTGCTGCTCGCTTTTATCGGCTACCAGACACTGCTGTTTTTTACGTTAAGCTAAGCCAATCACCCATTGAGGGGAATCAATGAGACAAGGCAAACCGATCACCCCGGAAGAGGCCGGTAGACTCCGAAGCCTGGGACTGGCAGTGATCGAAACCGAAGCTGCCGCCATCTCATCGCTGGCGGCACGCATCGACGACGATTTCGCCCGCGCCTGCAGCTATATGCTCGAGTGTCCCGGCCGCATAGTGGTAATCGGCATGGGAAAATCAGGACACATCGGCAGCAAGATCGCCGCCACCCTCGCCAGCACCGGCAGCCCCGCTTTTTTCGTCCATCCCGGTGAAGCCAGCCATGGCGATCTCGGTATGATCACCAGCGGCGATGTGGTGCTTGCACTCTCGAATTCAGGGGAGACCGGCGAACTGCTGACCATCCTGCCATTGATAAAACGCCTCGGCGTGCCGCTCATCAGCATGACCGGCAACCCAAGATCCACACTGGCGTGCGAAGCGGAAGTCAGCATCGATGTCAGCGTGGAGAAAGAGGCCTGTCCGCTGGGTCTCGCCCCCACCTCCAGTACAACCGCTGCACTGGTAATGGGTGACGCCATGGCGATCGCCCTGCTTGAGACGCGGGGTTTCACCGCCGAGGACTTCGCCCTCTCCCATCCCGGCGGCAGTCTAGGACGGCGTCTGCTGCTGCATATCGGTGATATCATGCACACCGGGGATGCGATTCCAAAGATCTCCGCCGATGCCAGCCTGAACGCAGCACTGATCGAGATGTCTTCCAAAAGCCTCGGCATGACCGCAGTCGTCGACGGGCAGGGAGATTTGGCAGGAATCTATACCGACGGGGATCTGCGCCGCACCCTCGACCACAAAGTGAACATTCACGAAGCAGGTGTGTCGGAGGTGATGACCGTGAACTGTAAAACGGTGGTGCCGGAGATGCTCGCTGCCGAAGCTCTGCAGTTGATGGAAGAGAACAAGATCAGCGGCCTGCTGGTGGTAAACGGACGAGGTGAACTGGTCGGCGCATTCAACATGCACGACCTGCTGCGCGCAGGCGTTATGTAAAGGCAGGGTCAAGGGTAAGTTGTACCTCTTTTCCCTTCCTCGGCCCTTGGCCCTTGGCCCTAAAAATCTTGGCCCTAATAAAATCGGAGAGAGAAAGTGCAGGACATCCAGGAAAAGGCTCGCAACATCAAGCTGGTCATATTCGATGTCGACGGTGTGCTCACCGACGGCAGTCTGTTCCTCGGCGATGACGGGCAGGAGTACAAGGCGTTCAACTCCCGGGATGGCCACGGTATGAAGATGCTGCAGGCCAGCGGTGTAGAGATCGGCATCATCACCGGCCGCTCCTCGGAAGTTGTGCGCATCCGCATGGAGAGCCTGGGGATCAAACACGTCCACCAGGGCAAGCTGGATAAACTGCCCACCTATCTCCAGTTGCGGGATCAGCTCGGCCTGAGAGACGAAGAGGTCGCCTACGTGGGGGACGACGTGGTCGATCTACCCATCATGCGTCGCGTCGGTCTCGCCATTGCGGTCAATGACGCCCACCCCTTCGTGCTTCAGCATGCCCACTGGCAAACCCCGCATGCGGGGGGCCGCAGCGCCGGGCGGGATGTCTGCGAACTACTGATGGACGCCCAGGGCAATCTTCAGTCAGCGCTGGAAAGCTACCTTTAAGCCGTTACGCTGGTGAATCGTCATACGCTCTCCATCGTCCTGTTCACTGCCGCCATCGCGGGACTGAGTTGGTGGCTGGCCGAGATAACGGAACCGAAACAGCAGCGCCAGCAGGTCGCGGGACACCACCCCGACTACTACGCCGAAGATCTCACGATCACCACCTACGGTGAGACAGGCAGCCCAAAACACCGCCTGGTAACGGAGCACCTGGTCCACTTCAGGGACGATGACAGCGCGGAATTGGAACATCCGCACCTGTGGATGTTCGATCCAGCCGCCCCGCCCTGGAAGCTGCGCGCCGAGCGGGCTCGTATCACCAACAATGGCGAAGACATCTTCCTTCCCGGCAAGGTAACCATTGACCGGGAGGAGCAGGGGAAAAACCGCCCCTATCACATCATCACCTTCGACCTGAAGGTACAACCCAAACTCTCCTACGCCGAAACCGATGGCGCATTCCGTCTCGACAGCCGCCGGGACTGGGTCACCTCCATCGGCATGCGGGGCTGGTTCAAAGAACCCGCCAGAATCAAACTACTATCCGAGGTACGAAGCCGTTATGAAACCCAATAACCGGCTCTTGAGTCTGCTGCTCGCTCTCTCCCTGTCCATGCCGGCCATCAGCCTCGCACTCAGTACCGATAAAGATCAGCCGATGTATCTGGAGGCAGACAGCGTGGACATCGATGACGCCAAAGGCGTCAGCATCTACGAGGGCAACGTGGTCATCACCCAGGGCAGCACCAAACTGTGGGCCGACAAGATATGGGTCTATCGTGTTGCTGGCGAAACAGAAAAGGTCTTCGCCATCGGCAAGCCGGTGCGCTTTCAGCAGCGCATGGACGACAGCGACGAGACGGCTCACGGACAGGCGCTACGGGCCGAATACTATGCCAAAAAAGATGAGATCTACCTGATCGGAGAGGCGCTGCTGGAACAGGGCAAGGATCAGTTTCGCAGCGACCGCATCACCTATCTGCGCGGAAAATCCCAGGTCAAGGCAGGCGCCAGCGCCGATGGCAAAAAGCGGGTCCGGGTGGTCATAGAACCCAAAAAAGGGAAACCATGACCCAGTTGCTCGCCACCAACCTGGAGAAGCAGTATCGCGGCCGCAAGGTGGTTGACCGGATTTCTCTGGAGGTCGACAAGGGTGAGGTGGTCGGGCTGCTCGGTCCCAACGGGGCAGGCAAGACCACCAGTTTTTATATGATCGTGGGTCTGATCCCGGCGGACGACGGTAGCGTCATGGTAGACGGACGTGAGGTCACCGACCTGCCGATGCACAGCCGCGCCCGGCTCGGCATCGGCTATCTCGCCCAGGAGCCCTCGATCTTTCGGCGGCTCTCTGTGGAAAACAACATTCTGGCCATCCTGGAGACCCGCAAATCGCTGAAAAAAGCGGAACGCCAGGAGATCTGCGACAGACTGCTCGATGAGTTCGGTATCGCCCATCTGCGGGATAATATGGCCATGAGCCTCTCCGGCGGCGAACGACGGAGACTGGAGATCGCCCGGGCACTCTCCATCGAACCCCGCTTCGTGCTGCTGGACGAACCCTTCGCCGGGGTTGATCCCATCGCGGTGCTGGAGATCAAAAAGATCATTCTGCACCTGAAAGAGCGTGGCATCGGAGTGCTGATCACCGACCATAATGTGCGGGAAACCCTCGACATCTGCGATCGCGCCTACATCATAAACGCAGGCAGCGTGCTGGCAGAAGGGACGCCGCAGGATCTTCTGGTAAACCCTGAAGTTCGCTCTGTCTACCTGGGAGAACATTTTTCCATGTAAGAAGGGAGCGATTTTCCCACAAATTTCAAGCGGTTACTCGTCTCGATTCAGATATCACGCCAGCTGCCGATAAGTTCAATAACGATTTCATGATCCAGAACAACTGAAAGTTGTGATAAAGTTTTCCGCATCTTCCATTTTTGGCTAGAATGAAATTAGAAAATCCATACAAATAACGTACCAGGTTTTTGGGGCCTATTAACATCTGCAGATGAAGCAAACCCTTCAGCTCCGACTCGGACAGCACCTCACAATGACGCCACAGCTGCAACAGGCTATTCGCCTGTTACAGTTGTCCACGCTCGACCTCTCCCAAGAGGTACAGGAGGCCCTTGAGACAAATCCGCTTCTGGAGACGGAAGAGGAGTTTGAGCAGTTCAGCCAGAATAGTGACGAAACGGCGCAGAAACCTGAAAAACAGGAATCCACCGCCGAACAGCTCAACGACACAAACAACGAACGTGAGGTTCAGACAGAATCCCCGGAGATGCCGGAAGAGCTGCCCGTGGACAGCGAATGGACCGATGTCTACGATAGCTATACGCCACCCACCAACAACAGCTCTGCCGAGAGCATGGACAGCGATTTCCTGGCCCAGCGAGGGCAGGCACAAACACTGCAGGATCATCTGCTCTGGCAGTTGAACCTCACCCCCTTCTGTCCTACCGATCGCGTCATCGCCACCATGATCATCGATGGCGTCAATGAAGACGGCTATCTCACCACCAGCCCTGAAGAGATCCTCGATGCACTGGAGGACGAGGAGATGACTCTGGAGGATGTGGAAGCGGTACTCCATCGAATTCAGGCATTCGATCCCCCCGGCGTGGCCGCACAGGATCCCCGTGAGTGCCTGCTGATTCAGCTGCGGCAACTGCCTGAAGATACGCCATACCGGCAACCGACCATCCGCCTCTGCGAGGACTTCTTCAAACTGCTCGCCGCTCAGGACCAGGCTCAGATCAAACGCCGCATGAAGGTTACGGACGACGAACTCAGCAGCATGACCCAACTGATTCGTACCCTGCATCCCCACCCCGGCAGCCTGATCGCAGAGTCGGAACCTCAATATGTCATTCCCGACGTCTTTGTCAGCCGGCACAATGGCACCTGGCGCGTGGAACTAAACCCGGAAGCTGCCCCCCGTCTGCGGGTCAATACAGACTATGCCAAGCTGATCCGCCGCGCCGACTCGGGTAAAGACAACACTTTCCTGAAAAACCACCTGCAGGAGGCCCGCTGGTTCATCAAGAGCCTGCTGAGCCGCAACGACACTATCCTGCGGGTTGCCTCCAGAATCGTCGAAGTCCAACAGGGCTACTTCGAACACGGCGCCGAGGCGATGAAACCCCTGGTGCTGCGAGATATCGCCGAGGCGCTGGAGATGCATGAGTCGACTATTTCACGGGTCACCACGCAGAAATATATGCACACGCCCCGCGGCACCCTGGAGTTTAAATACTTCTTCTCCAGCCATGTCAGCACCAGCGCCGGCGGCGAGTGCTCAGCCACTGCAATCCGCGCTTTGATCAAAAAACTGATTGCCGCCGAAAAGCCGTCAAAGCCGCTCAGCGACAACAAAATCGCCACTATACTGTCAGAACAGGGCATCAATGTTGCCCGCAGGACAGTGGCCAAATACCGCGAGTCGATGACGATTCCGCCATCGAACGAGCGTAAACGCCTGGTATGAATACAGGCAGAATGATGGAAATTCCCATCGGAAACAGGAGTTAACTATGCAAATTAGCCTGACCGGTCATCACATCGATATTACTGACTCTCTGAAAGACTACGTCGATAGCAAGCTCGTAAAACTTGAACGTCACTTCGACAACGTCACCAACGTGCATGTCATCCTCAGTGTGGAGAAACTGCGTCAGAAGGCGGAGGCGACACTGCACATCAACGGCGCGCATGTTTTTGCAGACTCCGTACAGGAGGATATGTATGCAGCCATCGATTCCTTGATCGACAAACTCGACCGCCAGGTAATCAAACACAAGGAGAAAATGAAAAATCATCGTGGCAGTGGCGTGGATCTCAAATACGCTACCGAAGAATAGACGCGAAGCGAGGTCTGCATGTTTCCCGACGGCTTTATTGTTGAGGAACGCATCGGTTGTCAGATCGAAGCCGGCAGCAAGAAGAGAGTGCTGGAAGAACTCGGCCAACGCCTGGCCGGGGAGATTCCAGCGCTGACTCAGGACATGGTCTTCGACAGCCTGCTGCAGCGTGAACGTTTGGGCAGTACCGGGTTGGGCCGGGGCATCGCCCTGCCACACGCCCGCATGCCGCAGGTAAAAAACGCTATCGGCGCTTTCATCCAGCTCCAGCGGGGAGCCGATTTCGACGCCGTGGACGGGCGACCAGTCGACTTGGCCTTTGCCATGCTGGTGCCGGAAGAGGCGACTGAAGTGCACCTGCAGCTTCTGGCCAAATTGGCTGCCATGTTCAGCGACGCCGGTTTCTGCGACAAACTGCGACAGACCAAAACGGCAGCAGATGCTTTCGAACTCATCCGTCTGCGGGATGGCGCCAACACCGGTCAATGAACCCACCCGTCTCTCTTTACGATCTGATCGGCCAGTACGGAAAAGAACTGGCCCTCAGCTGGTTCCGCGACCTGCAACCTGTTGATCGCCTGATTCACCCAATGGATGAGCAGGATGATACCCAGCCCCCCGTGGGTCCGATGAACATGATCCGACCCAACCGGATACAGGTCATAGGCCCACAGGAGCAGCGGCACCTGCTGTCACTTGACGCAGCCCATCACCGAAAAAGCCTAAAACGACTATTCAGCGCCAATCCCGCAGCCATTATCTTTTCCAACGGCTGTGCCCCCAGTGACGATTGCTTCCAACTCGCCACAAAAAACGCCATCCCTCTCCTGATCACGCCAACGGGAGACCGTGAGATCATCACGCGGCTGCAGCACCTGCTCAATCAACGCAAATCTGAAACCACACTGGTACATGGCGTCTTCCTGGAAGTACTGGGCAAGGGGGTCCTGCTTAGCGGCGATGCAGCAGTAGGTAAAAGTGAGCTGGCTCTGGCGCTGATCTCCAGGGGACATCGCCTGGTAGCTGACGATGCCACCGAAGTCACCCGCATCGACGACAAAACACTAAGCTGCAGCTGTCCTCCGGTATTGAAAGATTTTCTGGAGGTCCGGGGACTCGGCATCCTCAATATCCGCGCCATGTTCGGCAACTGCGCCGTCAAACCCCGAAAGAACCTGCATCTGATCATCGACCTGCAGTGTCTCGACGACGATGAGGTGGCGCAGATGGACAGACTCCAGGGGAGCCATTCATTGAAAAACCTGCTCGGCGTCGACATCCACCAGACAATGCTGCCGGTGGCGGCAGGACGCAATCTGGCGATCATGGTGGAAACCGCGGTCAGACAACACCTGCTACGTATCGATGGTTACAATGCGGCTGAGGATTTTGCCCAGCGGCAACGCCGTTTCATCGATCAGCAACAGGATTAGCTCAAGTTCCAGTGCAAAATATCTGCTGCAGGATAGGCTTTTAATTTGTAATATGTCACTCCAGTTTTTTATCTGGCGACAGATTGCGCTACCCTACCCATATTGCGGCCTCCAAAATAATACCAACGTGCAGTAAACCATGACAGCTGGCACCAAACTTCTCATCCTCACCGGACTCTCGGGTTCAGGAAAATCCATCGCCTTGCACACCCTGGAAGACCTGGGTTACTACTGCATCGACAACCTGCCGGTCTGCCTCTTCGAGGCTTTTTCCAAGCATCTTATCGAAGCACCGGAAGAGGCATTTCAATCCTCCGCTGTCGGCATAGACGCACGCAGCCAACCCGACAAACTGGGCAGACTGCCCAAGATGGTCGACAAGATGCGTGAGCAAGGCATCAACTGCGAGATGATTTTTCTTGAGGCGCAGAGCGACACCCTGATCAAACGCTTCAGTGAGACAAGGCGGAAACACCCGCTCTCAACTGCGGATATCTCCCTGGATGAGGCCATCAAGCGTGAACGGGTTCTGCTCGAACCCCTGATCAGCAACGCCGACCTCTGTATAGACACCACCCACACCAATCTACATGAACTGCGGGATCTGATTCGTGGCCGGGTGAGCGGTGACAAACAACAGGTATCACTGCTGGTTGAGTCCTTCGGCTTCAAGCATGGCGTGCCACGTGATATCGACTTCGTCTTCGACGTGCGTTGCCTGCCCAACCCGCATTGGCAAGCAGAGCTGAGACCCTTCACAGGCCTCGACGGGCCGGTAGCACAATTTCTGGAAAACAGCCAAGACACCAGACAGATGCGAGATGACCTGATCCGTTTTCTGGAGGAGTGGATACCCCGCTTCGAGGCGGACGGACGCAGTTATCTCACCATTGCCATCGGCTGCACCGGCGGGCAACATCGATCGGTTTTCATTACAGACCAGCTCTTTCGCCATTTCAAATCCCAGGGCCGCAAGATACTGAGCCGTCACCGGGAGCTGTCATGAGTATCGGCCTGCTGATCATCACCCACAACCAGGTTGGACACACCCTGTTGCAGACAGCCGTCAATATGATGGGAGTCTGTCCACTCTCCACCGAGGCACTGGCAGTCACCACAGACTGCGATCCGGACGAATTGCGCACCACGACTCGGAGAATGATCGCTCAGCTGGATCAGGGAGATGGTGTGCTGGTACTCACCGACATGTTCGGCTCCACCCCGAGTAATATCGCCTACGACCTGCTGGATGAGGGACGAATCAACGTGGTGGCAGGTATCAATCTGCCGATGCTGGTACGGGTACTGAACTATGCACCGCTCGACCTGAAAGAGCTCACCAACAAGGCGATCAGTGGCGGCAAGGACGGCATTGTCTGTTGCCGCATACCGGAAACGGCATAGATCCTGAATAGACATCACCATTCAGCTCGACTGTGAAGCTGGGTTTGTTACTGTTCCAGGCGTAGGCCCAATCAAGCGTAGCGGATCGGGCGATGCAGGCTTGATAGAACACAAATAACGTTGCCGGTTCCGCTACGTTTGAACCGGCCTACTTCAGTATTTTCGATAACTCACTGGCCATGATCCTTAAAGAAGTTACCATCATCAACAAGCTGGGCCTGCACGCCAGGGCAGCCGCCAAATTGGTAAAATGCGCCAGCCGTTACGGCAGCGAGGTCCACCTGAAACGCAACGGTCAGCAGGTCAACGGCAAAAGCATCATGGGCGTCATGATGCTGGCGGCGAGTCAGGGCTCTACACTGAGTTTAACCATCTCAGGAGAGGATGAGAACGAAGCATTTGATGCCATCGAAGCGCTGATAAACAACCGTTTTGGAGAGGAGGAGTGACCCTCTCCTGCCACGGGATCGGTATCGCAGCCTCTCGGGAGGTGGCCATCGGCCAGGCCTTCCTGCTGCAACAAGGCTTTCTTGAGATCGTTCCCCGCACTATCCCGGCTTCTGAGGTCGAAAAAGAGACAACCCGCTTCAATCAGGCGCTGGCGCATGCCAAAGAGGAGCTACAGCGCGTCCATCAACACATCCCGTCCGACACTGCCCAAGACATAAGCTCCTTCATCGAAACACACCTCCTGATGATGGAGGATTCGGCAATCAGCAAGGCACCGATCACTCTGATCCAGCAACAATACTTTGCCGCCGAGTGGGCGCTACAGGTGCGCCGGGACGAACTGGTGCGGGTCTTCGATGAGATGGATGACCCCTACCTGCGCACACGCAAGGATGATGTGGACCACGTCGTGGGGCAGATTCAGCGCGCCCTGCAGGGCACAGGCCATCCAGACAGGCAAAGCCTGCGGGGGCGAATCGTCGTCGCCCGGGATCTTACGCCCTCCGACATCATCATGCTGAAACACCAGGGCATCGCTGCATTCGTCACCGAATACGGCGGACCACTCTCCCATACGGCCATTCTGGCCCGCAGCCTGGGTATTCCCGCCATACTGGGCATACGCCACGCCAGTCAACTGCTGCAACACGATGAGGTGCTGGTGGTGGACGGTAGCCAGGGCATTGTCTTAGCTAACCCTACCGACCCCATTCTGCAACATTTCCAACAACGCATCAGCCAGCGGGAAGCACGGGAAGCAGAGTTACGGCTCGGCATCGATCTTCCGGCGGTCACCCTCGACGGCACACAGATCAGTCTGTTGGCAAATATTGAACTGCCTGAGGACATCGCAACAACGCTTGAAAATCGGGCAGACGGGGTCGGGCTTTTCCGTACAGAATTTCTCTACATGAACCGCCCCGCTCCACCGGAAGAGGAGGAGCAGCTCACTGCTTATCTCGACGCTGTGAGAGGACTTCAGGGCAGACTTCTCACCATTCGCACCCTTGATCTTGGAGTAGACAAGACCCTGGAAAGCAACGGTGTCAGTTACCTGCCCGCAGCAAACCCGGCCCTGGGTCTGCGCGCGATCAGACTCTGCCTGAAAGAGCCGGGACTCTTCCTGCCCCAGCTGCGGGCCATCCTGCGTGCTTCCGACGAAGGACCCGTGCGCCTCATGATCCCTATGCTCTCAAGTCTTGCTGAGGTGAATGAAGTTCTGAAAATCATCGAACAGACCAAACAGGCCCTGCAAAAGGAGGGGCTGGCCTTCGACCCGGAGATACCGGTCGGCGGCATGATCGAAATCCCAGCCGCAGCCATCTCAGCCCAGGCATTCGCCCGCAAACTGGACTTCCTCTCTATCGGCACCAACGATCTGATTCAGTACACGCTAGCCGTCGACCGCATGGACGAGGAGGTCAACTTCCTGTTCGACCCACTTCACCCTGCCGTGCTGCACCTGATTGCCCTTACCATCAGCGCCGCCAAGCAAAACAATATCCCGGTCAGCATGTGCGGCGAAATGGCTGGCGACCCGCTGTTTACCCGGCTGCTGTTGGGTATGGGACTGACCGAGCTGAGCATGCAGCCCGGCGCCCTGCTGGAGAGCCGCGAGGTGGTGCGCAACAGTCATCTGCCGGAACTCTCAAAGCGTGCCGCCAGCTTCATAGAGCGTCTGGATCACGAGGCACCACTGGCACTATTCGAAGAACTGTTTAGCTAGTACCTCAAGTTTCGGAGTTCGTGGTGATGCTTGGCATGGGGTAGGGCTTCTCTAAATGTGACGAACGTAGGGTGCGCCATGCGCACCATGATTGCTATTGCCCCGCAATCATCATGTGGTCGATCAGCCAGGAACCGGTCTGTACGCTGGTACGAGTCTCCACATCACAACCAATCTCCTGGAGTCCCAGCATCATCTCCTTCAAGTTGCCGGCGATAGTGATCTCCTCCACCGGATACTGGATCTCTCCACCCTCCACCCAAAAACCGGCGGCGCCACGGGAGTAGTCACCGGTTACCGTGTTGACACCCTGTCCCATCAGCTCGGTCACCAGCAAACCACGGCCCATCTTTTTCAACAGTCCCTGACGATCCAGGCTCCCACTGGTAGTGCGCAGATTATGTACACCGCCGGCATTGCCGGTGCTCTGCATGTCCATCTTTCGAGCAGCGTAACTATCCAGCAGATAACCGCGCAGGATACCGTCGCTGACAAAATCCTGCTCACGGGTCGCCACACCTTCACTGTCGAAGGCGGCGCTGCCCAAGCCACGGGGCAGATAAGGCATCTCATGAATTCTGACGAATTCCGGAAAGACCCGCTGATCCAGATGATCCAGCAGAAAACTGGCTTTGCGATAGAGCGCCGACCCACGGATCGCACCCAGGAAACTGCGCAGCAACCCAACCGCCACATCGGCCTGGAACAGTACCGGCGCCTCACCGGTGGCGATCCGACGCGCACCCAGACGAGAGACCGTTCGCTCTGCCGCAATCCGGCCCACCATCTCCGGTGTTTCCAGATCTTCATGACGGCGCGACTGGCTGTACCAGTAGTCCCGCTGCATGCTGTCACCATCCTGTCCCACCACGGCACAGCTCATGCTGTGGCGGGAGGAGGGGTAGCCGCTGATGAAGCCGTGGCTGTTGCCATAGACATGCAGCCCGGCATGGCTGTCGACGCCGGCTCCCTCGGAATTGACGATGCGCGAATCCTGATCACGTGCCGCCGCTTCACAGGTCTGAGCCAGTTCGATGGCTTCATCGACACTCTGATCCCAGGGGTGATAGAGGTCAAGGTCCGGCAGGTCAGTTGCCATAAGATCCGCGTCAGCCAGACCAGAGCAATCATCTTCCGATGTATAGCGGGCGAAATTGCAGGCCGCCCGCACCGTCTCCCGCACCGCCTCGGGACTCAGGTCTGAGGTGTTGGCGGAACCCTTGCGCTGCCCAAAATAGACCGTCACGCCAAGACCACTGTCCCTGGTGTGCTCGATGGTTTCCGGCTCACCCATACGCACGTTCAGGGAGAGTCCGGCGTCACTGCTCACCCCAGCCTCTGCCGCGCTGGCGCCCTGAGCTTTCGCCTCCTGCAGTATGTCAGCAACCAGCTGTTGCAGCCGCGCCTGGCGCTCTTTTATATCGTTCATAATCTCTCTTAGACCCCGGTGCCGCCGACGGTCAGTTCATCGATACGCAGGGTCGGTTGCCCAACGCCTACCGGCACGCTCTGCCCCTCCTTGCCGCAGACGCCGACCCCTTGGTCCAGCGCCAGGTCGTTGCCCACCATACTGATCTGCAGCATGGCTTCAGGGCCGTTGCCGATCAGTGTCGCACCCTTTACCGGCGTAGTGACCTTGCCGTTCTCGATCAGGTAGGCCTCGCTGGCGGAGAAGACAAAACGACCGGAGGTGATATCCACCTGACCACCACCAAAATTGACGGCATATAGCCCCTTGTCCACTGAGGCGATGATCTCCTGCGGGTCGTAGCTGCCGGGCAGCATGTAGGTGTTGGTCATCCGCGGCAGCGGCAGGTGGGCATAGGATTCACGCCGCCCGTTGCCGGTGGACTCGACGCCCATCAAACGTGCGTTGTGTTTGTCCTGCAGGTACCCCTTGAGCACGCCATCTTCGATCAACACCGTGTTCTGGCTCTCGGTCCCCTCATCATCGACACTGAGTGAGCCGCGGCGACCCGGCAGGGTGCCGTCATCAACCACCGTGCAGCTGGATGACGCCACCTTCTCGCCGATACGTCCGCTAAAAGCAGAGGTGCCCTTGCGATTAAAGTCCCCTTCGAGTCCATGTCCAACCGCCTCATGCAGCAGGACACCGGGCCAGCCGGGGCCCAGCACCACCGGCATGGTGCCTGCCGGTGCATCCACAGCCTCCAGATTGACCAGTGCCTGGCGCACCGCCTCACGGGCAAAACCCAGCGCCCGCTCCTCATCGAGCAGAAATTGAAAACTCTCTCTGGCACCGCCTCCGCTGCTGCCTTGTTCCCGCCGCTCACCCTGTTCGACGATGACATGGACGTTCAGCCGCACCAGGGGCCGTACATCCGCACTCAGGGTGCCGTCTGTTGCCGCGACCATCATTACATCATGGGCGCCCACCAGACTGACCATAACCTGCTTCACGCGGCTGTCCTGTTTGCGCGCCTCCGCATCCACCCGCCGCAGCAGTTCCACCTTTTCCGATTCAGTGAGGCTGATCAACGGGTTGATCGGCTGGTAGAGTTGGCGGACCGGTGTCAACCCCGCCACTTTCACCGTTCCGGCACCACCACTGCGCGTGATGGCGCGGGCTGCACGAGCGGCATCGATCAGGGGGGTGAGATGTAACTCATCCGAATAGGCAAATCCGGTCTTCTCCCCGCTGATGGCGCGAATTCCGGCACCCTGTTCAATGCTGTGAGAACCCTCCTTGATGATGCCATCTTCCAGCATCCAGGACTCCAGCCGACTGGACTGGAAATAGATATCTGCGGCGTCGATACCACCTCCCACGAGCTCTCCCAGCATCCGGTCCAGATCGGACTCTCCCAAACCGGTTGGGGCTAGCAGGGTTTCATGGGCTATTTGTATCAGATCGGACATAGCGACTCAGCCAGTCCCGAAAGGCTCGGGACTGGTAATTAAAAGTGGGTGATTAGGGCATCTCTGAAGCTTGTCATTTTGAGCACAGCGAGATGACTGTCAGAGTTTCTTTGAACAACGACACTATCAATCGAGTTTTACCCGACGATGGTCGATGGTGGGAAAAGTGCGGCGAATGGTTCGTTGGTACTCCCGGTCCAACTCGCAGCTGACAAAACCGGTTCCTCTGGGCACCTGTGCCAGGACACTTCCCCAAGGGTCGACGATCATGCTGTGGCCGTGGGTTTCGCGTCCATTGACGTGATAGCCACCCTGGGCTGCCGCCACCACGAAGGCCAGATTTTCAATAGCGCGGGCGCGTACCAGCGTCTCCCAGTGAGCCCTGCCGGTAATTGCAGTGAAAGCAGAGGGCACCACAAAGACTTCCGCCCCCATGTCGAGCATCTTGCGGAAAAGTTCGGGAAAGCGGAGATCATAGCAAACCGCTACACCGAGACGCCCGAAAGGGCTATCGATCACCACCGCCTGCTCACCCGGCTCAATGGTATTGGACTCAACGTAGCGCTCATCCGCTTCCACCAGATGTACATCGAACAGATGAATCTTGTCGTAACGGGCCGCCTGTTCACCCTGATCATCATAGACCAGTGCAGCCGACTTCACCTTCGCGCCATCAACCGCCCGCATGGGGATGGTGCCCCCAACGATCCAGACACCATAGCGACGCGATATCTGGGCAATAAAGTTCTGCAGGGGGCCGTCGCCCTCGTCTTCACACAGCGTACACATATCCCGGTCGCGCTCGCCCATGAAGGCGAAATTCTCCGGTAGCACGACCAATTCGGCGCCACTTTCGGCCGCCTCGCTGATATGCCGCTCCGCCTCCAGCAGATTGGCACTGACGTTGGGACTGGTTGCCATCTGGATGGCAGCGACTTTTGTCTTCTCTTCTGACATCTTTTCCCTTTAACTGCAAACGAGCAGCGCACCTGCCTACCCTTGAAAAAAGAGGTGCAGAATAGCATCAATAACAGTAATTGAGCTAGCCCAGACCCTTGGCTACTGCTCGAACAGCTCCAAGCCCTCCTTTGGCGCGGCGCCCTCTTCCTCTGATCCATCTGCAGCCAATTTGCGTGGAATCCGCTGCATTGTGGGGTTGTCCCAACCGCCCGACACCTTGTACTCAACCTGGGCGATGCGATCCATCTCGCTGCCAAACAGTTGCTGCGCAAACACAAGCGCCACTCCGACCGTCGGGTTGATCGCCAGTGCGCCCACCAGCGGCAGACTGGCAGAGAGCCTGGGAATCACTTTTACCGTCTGCTCGTAGTCCTGAGCCCTGAGGCCTGTACGTCCGTGCATCTCGATTGTTGCCTCCGGTCCCTTTAGCATGAAATTATCGGTATAGGCGTTGCCATCCCGCAGATTGAAGGTACCGGTGATACTGTCAAAATAGAGTCCTTTGCTGAAGACGCCGCTAAAATCCGACGAGAGACGTTTGCTCAGCGTATTGAGGCTGAAGAGAGAGATCACCTTTCCGACACCGAGACCCACATCCGGCACCGCTCCCTCCCCAATCTTCAGGGAGAGAAAACCGTTCAACCGGTCCAAAGAGAAATTCATGGGACTCTCCGGCCAGTTCAGATCGATCTCCGCATCCACAGCAGCCTTCTGCACGGCGGTTTTGAACCCAAGATCACGCAATACCTCCCCCAGGCTCTTCAGATGCCCCCGCAGTTCCAGCGCCGTGCTGTCCTCAGACCCTATGCGGTACCAGTAGCCACTGCCTTCGAGACTGAGTGCATCACCGTTCAAGGATAGCTGACTGATCCTGACGCCACGGGGCACATGATCCCAATGTAATAGCGCTGTCCCCAAGGGTTGGCCATTGACCTCCAACGACTCGATGGAGAGCTCCAGAGGCGGCAGATTGCGCGGGTCGATATCCAATCCTTTTGCGCTAGCTGTCGCCGCAGAGTGGGTAGCCTCCATCTCCAGCACCACACGATCGAACTCCCCTCGCACCGGCAGGTTCTTCCCCGCTTGCGGGATCAAGAGCGCACCCTTGACCGTGTCGGAATCGATGGTCAACCGCCAACAGTCAAAAAGCGGGGTCGCCGTTATCCTGGCATTCGGACAGACATTTCCCGCCAGCTGCATCTGTTCAACCGAGAGGTCCAGTGACTTGAGATGCGGGTCCTCACCCACTGCCTCAGGCCCCAGACTCTCCGCCCAACGCAACCAGGCATCCGCATCCAGTGCATCCAACGAGCCACGCAGCCTGAAGCCCTCATATCCGGGAAGTGAAAGTGCGCCGCCACCCAACAGAAGATCACCCCGCTCAAAACCCCGGCTCGATTGCTGCACCAATGCGCTGAACAGCCCGGCATAGGCCAGATACACCTCTTGCCGATCTTCCTGGAGAAAATCGATCTTCAACTCGAAGTCGCGGGCGACATCGGCAGTTTTTCCCAGCGGGGAGGGAAGCGGAATCGACACACCCCGCAGATCCGATGTCACCCGCAGTCGCAGTGGCGCCTCTGCCCCCCCATCATGGGCGACATCGAGTTGCATGGTACCTTCGACCTTGCCGGCAAGCCCGCCCAATCCCTGACCGGGATAGCGGCGATCCAGGTCGGCAACAGAGATCGCGCCGACCGTTGTGATCGATGTCCATGTTGCTTCGTCCTGCTCACGGGTCGCCAGTGCAATCTGTACCGGCTCTCCCAACAAGGTTGCCGTGAGTGCTTCGGCCCGGATACTCCGATGATCAAAATCCAGGCGTCCCTGCAACCCTTCGAGGATGACATCCCAGGAGGCAATCTTCAGCCCGGCATCCCGCCAAACCACGCTGCCATCGAGACGGAAGGGATCTTTGTCCAGCAGGGGCACATTGAAATCGATCACAACATCACTCTCGCCCTGCCCCTCCATGAGCGAAACAAAGCGGCCAAACTGCGCCCGCAACGGCGTCTCGCCGAGGATACGCAGCGCATCGCTGAAATCTCCGCGCATCTCTCCTTTGATCTCTACCGGGGAGGCACCGGAGAGATTGCGGATCTTTGCTTGCGCACGTTTGACACGGCTCTCCAGCAACAGGCCGTCGAATACAGTGATATCCAGGCTGTTGTTGATAAAGTGGACCTCCGCCACGCCCTCCTCTATCCGGGGCCAGTCCGGCATATAGTCCAGCACCATTTCCTCGACACCGAACACCACCTCAAAACGTCCGTCCTGCCGCTCGAACGGGAATTGCTCCAAAGGTCCATAAAGAAGAAATGAACCGGCTGTTACATGTCCGGAAACAAGCGACCTATCGAGCCAATCCACCAGGGGAGCCGGCATCACGCCAACGGGAAGGCAGAGGCTCTTGTGGGCACCGTCGCCCTCCCAGAAATCGGTCTGGATATCGGTGACTGGAGTTGAGCCATCCACCGGCACGCGTAGATCCAGACGGCTCAGGGTACTTACATGGGAGTTTGAGACGTACAAGTCTTGTGTGCTCAACCGCACCTCCTGACCGGGAGTCCACCACCAGTCAAAATATCCCTGAAGGTGGTCGGCGCTCAAGGGGTCACGAAACAGCACGGGGAATTCGGCGGTAAATGCATCCGAATCCAGCAATAACGAACCACCATCCTGGTCGCCATTGAAGTCGATCCTGAGCCCTTCCAGGCCTGGAATCACCTGCCAGGGGCGATTCTCAAATCGAGTCAGCCGTCCACTGATCCGCCAGCGGGGATCCGCTTCCGGCGGTATCTCCAGCGCCATTCGAAAATTGGTCAGATGCCCCTTGGGTGCGAGCGTCAAAATCGCCTTTCCCTCGTCGCTCTCGGCAAAAGGGGTCAAGGCGAATAACTGAACCAGCCTCTGCAACGACAGGTAATCGGCGCCTATACCCAGTTGAGCCAGGCCATCTGCTGCGCTGATCCATTCAACACTGACACGTCCCGGCGGCCAAAGCTGATTCTTATCCAGCAACACCAGCTGATGCAGATCGAGTCGGCCACCCCCTTCACGCCACGACCAGTCGAAGCGGGTACTGAGGTTTTCGATGCTCAGTTCTCTGGCTGTCTCTTCATCCCTGAGTTGCAGATTCTGCAGACTCAGCCCACCCTGCAGTCGCGCCAATCGCCCCTTGCCTAGATCGACCCATAGCTCCAAGTCGAGCGCTCCCGAGTCCAGTTTGGAGGGGCTGGGCAGGCGACTGGACAACAGGTTCTGCAGCGCCAACCCTTCGGCTTTCAGGTAGATTTGACCAAACCAGTCGGGTTTATCCCCGGCCCGCTCCTGCAGATCTGCCTGCAGTCTAAAACGCCCCGAGCCGGTACCATCTATCCTCGCATTCGCGGTTATCTGGTGATGGTTGCCGTCATTCTGCAGCGTGACATCCACGTTGAGCAGTCGCAACGGCGGCCCTTTGTCGCCCTCATCCCGCCAATAGATTTCACTATCGACCAATCGCAGCCGACTGCGGCGAAGGAAGAGAGAGGCGATGGAGGAGCCTCCCTCCTGGTGCTGAGTCTCAAACCCTTCCAGAGAGACCGAGCCATCCTGGCGGTGCAAAAGCAACAACTGCGTCCCATGCAGCTCTCCCGCCCCCAACCGCAGGGAGCCGTCCCAGAGGCTGTGCAGAATTTCGATATCGACATGTGCCTTGCGCAGATGAAGTTTGACACCGCCCGTCTCGGGATCCTTCAAGGTTACATCGTGCAATACAAGCGCCAAATGTACCCCATGCAGATCGGCGTTCAGGTGCCCGATATGGATCGGCATTCCCGCCGTCTCGCTGATAAGCTCCGCGATGGTATCCCGGTATTCATCCAGGTCCATCATGGGAAGCAGCAGCCGCACCGCAGTTATCAACACTGCGATAATGATGATCGCCCTGTTGGTCAGGCGATGCAGTCTTGCTGCCAGCGATTTGGTGAGGTGCCACATAAAAAATCGTGATTCGTGTTGTGCTTCGGCGTCAGATCAGCACCACGTCATAGTACTCCTGGCTATAGAGCGACTCCGCCTGCAAGCGGATGGGACGTTTGATGAACTGTTCGAGTTCGGCAAAATTCGCGGCCTCCTCGTCCAGCAAACGGTCGATCACCTCCTGTGAAGCGAGTACCAGCAGCGACTCGACATCGAACTGGCGGGCTTCGCGCAAAATCTCACGAAAAATCTCGTAGCAAATAGTCTCGGCAGTCTTCAGCGACCCCCGGCCACCACAACAGGGACAGGTTTCACAAAGTATATGCTCCAGGGACTCACGAATTCTTTTGCGAGTCATCTCCACCAGCCCCAGAGAAGAGACTTCGGATATATGGGTGCGCGCATGATCCTTGGCCAGGCTCTTCTCCAGCGCACGCAGTACTTGGCGCCGATGCTCCACAACGCTCATGTCGATAAAATCGATAATGATGATACCGCCCAGATTGCGCAGCTTCAGATGACGGCAGATCGCCTGCGCGGCCTCCAGGTTGGTTTTAAAGATGGTCTCTTCCAGGTTGCGATGTCCGACAAAGGCCCCGGTATTCACGTCGATGGTGGTCATCGCCTCGGTCTGATCGATCACCAGGTGGCCGCCGGACTTGAGTTGAACCTTACGCTCGAGGGATTTCTGAATCTCATCCTCCACGCCGTACAGATCAAAAATCGGACGCTCACCGGGATAGTATTCGATGCATTTTTTGATCTCAGGGATATAACGCTGGGCAAACTCGATAGCGCGCTGGTGGGTGGAGCGGGAGTCGACCCGCACCTTCTCCACATCCGGTCCCACCAGATCTCTCAAGGCACGCAGCGCCAGTGGCAGGTCTTCGTGTACCAGTTCAATCTTGCCGGCGCCCTTACTGCGCTCCTGAATCGATTCCCACAGGCGCGCCAGAAAATGCATATCGGTCTTCATCGGTTCATTCGGCACCCCTTCCGCTGCGGTCCGGGCGATATAACCGCCACCGATTTCAGATTGCTCCAGAAAGCTGCTCAGCAGATCCCGCAGGCGCTGACGCTCATTCTCATCCTCGATCTTCTGCGAGATGCCCACATTGCCAAGCCCGGGCATGAAAACGAGATAGCGCGAAGGAATGGATATATTGGTCGTCAGACGCGCGCCCTTGGTCCCCAGCGGGTCTTTGAACACCTGCACGGTAACCATCTGCCCCTCTCGCAGGAGTTCACAGATATTGTCGCTGCGCTCCTCACCATTCGGGCTGGGGGAACCGATATCCGAGGCGTGCAGAAAGGCGGCCCGTCCCAGCCCCACGTCCACAAAAGCTGCCTGCATGCCAGGCAGCACCCGGCAGACCTTGCCCCGATAGATATTCCCCACCAGACCGCGATTGCCGGTCCGTTCGATGACAATCTCCTGTACGACACCGTTTTCAATCACTGCGACCCGGGTCTCGGGCGGGGTGACATTAATCAGGATCTCTTCACTCATGGATTCTTTTTTCTCTGTCATTTTTATCACGGCGCCAACAACTCGATACCGGCATGCCGCAACAAATCCGCCGTCTCATACAAGGGTAGCCCCATCACCCCGGAATAGCTGCCGTGCAGTTCGCAAACAAACATGGCGCCCAATCCCTGAATGCCATAACCGCCCGCCTTATCCCGAGGCTCACCACTGGCCCAATAGGCTGCCGCCTCCTGTGGAGCAATCTGCCGAAAACCAACTTCGCTCCGGCTTAATCTGGCATCTGTACGATTCCCGGCCAGTGCCACGCCGGTATAGACATGATGGGTGCGCCCTGAGAGCAGCGCCATCATCTCCAATGAATCCTGCCGATCCCGCGGTTTACCCAAAATCCGCTCATCCACAACCACTGCGGTATCTGCTGCGAGCACCGGCAGCCGGGAAGACTCCGTCCATAGGCCACTGCCCGCTTGCGCCTTCTCTACCGCCAGACGCAATACATACGCCTCAGGACTCTCCTGATCACGGGGCGTCTCATCCACTTCGATATCCACTACTGAATAAGAGACCCCAATCTGCGCCAGCAGTTCAGCGCGCCTGGGTGAGCGGGAGGCAAGGAGGACAACCGGTTCAGTCACTTTCTCAGGCCCGATGATAGGGGTGGTTGCGCAGCAGGCTCCAGGCCCGATAGATCTGCTCGGCCACCACAACGCGTACAAGCGGATGCGGCATGGTCAGGGTCGAGAGAGACCAGCGGCCGTCGGCGTGCGCCAGACAATCAGGCGCCAGCCCCTCAGGACCGCCCACCAACAGCGCCAGATCCCGGCCGTCGCCCATCCAGGCACCCAGCTTTTGGGACAGCTTCTCCGTGCTCCAACTACTGCCCTGCACATCGAGCGCAATCACCTGACAACCCTTCGGAATCGCCTTCAACATCCGCTCACCCTCATCACGCAGCGTACGCTGTATGTCTGCATTTTTTCCGCGATGACCCGGATTTATCTCCACCAGATTCAACCCACACTCCGCCGGCATGCGCCGCGCATACTCCTCGTACCCTTCGACCACCCAGCGTGGCATACGGTTTCCGACAGAGATGAGATGGATATTCATTGATGGAACATTCTACGTGATTGCAGTGGGGGAGAAAGAGCAATGCTGAAATTCCCATCCTTTTTTCCGCTACGCACTTCCACAGCAATCATGGTACGCAGGGCACAGCAATCATGGTACGCAGGGCACAGCAATCATGGTACGCAGGGCACAGCAATCATGGTACGCAGGGCACAGCAAAAAAAACGGCCTGCAATCTTCCGACTGCAGGCCGTTTTCAGCCAGGTCAGCGCCAGAAAGTCAGTCAGCCGGATGCGCCGGCGGACGACCTATAGCCAGATAACTCAATCCCGCCTGAGTGACGGTCTCCGGCTCGAACAGGTTGCGGCCATCGAAGATGACAGGGCTCTTCAACATCGATTGGACAGTGTCGAAATCGGGACTGCGGAACTGGGTCCACTCAGTCATGATCACCAAGGCATCGGCACCTTCGAGGGCACCCATGGCGTCTTCAGCATAGACAAGGTCGTCGCGCTCACCGTAGATGCGCTGCGACTCTTCGACGGCCACCGGATCGAATGCCTGCACTTTCGCACCGGCATCCCAGAGCAGTTCCATCATCACCCGGCTGGAAGCTGCACGCATATCGTCGGTGTTTGGCTTGAACGCCAACCCCCAAACCGCAAAGGTTTTGCCCTCGAGGTTCCCGTCGAAGTATCTGTTGACCTTGTCGAACACCACCCGCTTCTGGGCATGGTTGGCCGCCTCCACCGCATTCAGAATGCGCGGTGTGTAACCGACGCTGAGCGCGGTCTTCTCCAACGCTTGAACATCCTTGGGGAAGCAGGAGCCGCCATAACCGCAACCAGGGTAGATGAACTGATAACCGATACGCGGATCGGAACCTATACCCACCCGCACATGCTCAATATCCGCACCCAGGGCATCAGCGATGTTGGAGAGTTCATTCATGAAACTGATCTTGGTGGCCAGCAGCGAGTTGGCCGCATACTTGGTCAACTCCGCAGAACGGATGTCCATCACCATCACCCGTTCGTGATTGCGATTGAAAGGTGCGTAGAGTGCACGCAACAGTTCCCCGGTGCGGGGGTTGTCGGTACCCACCACGATGCGGTCGGGACGCATGAAATCATCGATCGCCGCCCCCTCCTTGAGAAATTCCGGATTGGAGACCACATCGAACTCGATCTCCACGCCCCGCCCGGCCTGCACCTCGCGCACGGCGGCCGCCACCTTGTCGCCGGTCCCCACGGGTACAGTGGATTTATCGATGATCACCCGGTACTCGGTCATGTGCTCGGCAATACTGCGCGCCACGGCGGTGACGTACTGCAGATCGGCGGAACCATCCTCGTCCGGCGGCGTACCGACGGCGATGAACTGGAACAGACCGTGTTCGACGCCCACTTTCGGATCCAGTGTAAATGTGAGGCGCCCCGCCTCCCGGTTGCGCTGCACCATGGCTTCGAGTCCAGGCTCATAGATCGGGATGCCGCCACTGTTGAGCAGATCAATCTTGGCGGAATCAACGTCCACGCACACGACATCGTTGCCCACCTCTGCCAGACAGGCTCCGGTCACCAGACCGACATATCCACTCCCAAAGATCGTGACTTTCATCTACCTTAAGACTCCATTTATCCATTTGTGCGGCACCGGCACCCCCGCAGGGAGCCATGCCTGAAATTTTGCTTACCGCCAGATATCGGTCGGCATGCTACCAAACTTGAACCAAATGTTGCACCGACAAGCACCAAATTCCCACATTTTCACTGAATATTGTTACTTTGATCATTTCCGGATCACTGCCAAAAGCCCCGAAAAAGCCTTTTCTGCAAGACAAACTTGAATTTAACCCCTTGATATAACAAAATTTCGCATTAACCTTTTTCCATGGCCTTCTCACAATTCAATGACGATACTCGCTCTGGGACTCAATCATAAGACCGCTCCGGTGGAGATCCGGGAGCGGCTCACCTTCGGACCAGACATCATCGTCGGCGCCCTGCGCAATCTGAGCGAGCATCCTGCGGTGGACGAAGCGGTGATCCTTTCGACCTGTAACCGCACCGAACTCTACTGCACCATCGACGACGATGCCCAGGCCTCCGTAGCAGACTGGATCAGCGATTTTCACGGTCTGGAGCAGGGACGGGTCAGCCCCTACCTCTACAGCCACCTCGGCGATGCAGCCGTACAACATCTGTTGCGGGTCTCCTGCGGACTCGACTCCCTGGTACTCGGCGAACCGCAAATCCTGGGACAGGTAAAATCCGCCTTCCAGACCGCAAATGCTTCCGGCACCACCCGCAAACTGCTCTGCCGATTGTTCCAGCACGCCTTCTCCGTCGCCAAACAGATCCGTACCGACACCGCCATCGGCAACAGCCCGGTCTCGGTCGCCTTTGCAGCCGTCAGTCTGGCAAAACAGATATTCAGCGACCTTTCGGAGCAGACTGCCCTGCTCATCGGCGCCGGCGAAACCATTGAGCTCGCCGCCCGGCACCTGCACCAGAACGGCATAGGCCACATGATCGTCGCCAACCGAACCGTGGAGAAAGCCCACAATCTGGCGGCCCAGTTCGAAGGTTATGCCATCGCACTGACAGAACTCAGCGGGCATCTGGCTGAGGCTGACATCGTCATTTCATCTACAGCCAGCCCACTGCCTGTGCTGGGCAAAGGTACCGTGGAGAGCGCACTCAAGGAGCGCAAGCACAGACCCATCTTCATGGTGGACATCGCGGTACCCCGTGATATCGAGCCAGAAGTATCGGATCTGAGCGACATCTACCTCTACACGGTCGATGACCTGGATGAGGTCATTCAGGAGAATATGCGCTCCCGCCAGGAAGCGGCAGAGCAGGCGGAAGAGATCATTGAACGCTACGTAGACGAATTTATCGGCTGGCTGCGTTCCCTCGACGCGGTTGAGCTGATCCAGGACTACCGCAATCAAGGGGAACTGCTGCGGGACGAAGTGCTGAAGAAGGCACTACAGCAGCTCAACAAGGGCAAATCACCGGAAGAGGCGCTGCAGTTCCTGGCCAGGACGCTCACCAACAAACTGCTCCACACCCCCAGTTCCCAGTTACGCCAAGCCGGTTTCGACGGCCAGACTGAACTGCTTGAGGCCGCCAATACCCTGTTTCAGCTGAAACAGCTCGACAGCACATCATGAAACCTTCACTGCGCGGCAAGCTGGATCAGATCGCCGAACGTTTTGAAGAGATCACCGCCCTACTGGCCGAACCGGATACTCAAGGCAAGCAGAATCTATTCCGCGATCTGAGCCGGGAGTACGCCCAACTGGAGCCGGTGGTCGAAACCTATCGCAGCTACACAACGGCAGAAGAGGATATTGAAGTCGCCCGGGAGATGTTGAACGATCCCGAGATGGCGGAACTGGCCCAAGAGGAGCTGGAGGGTGCAGAGCAAGCCCGCAATTCACTGGAACCCGAATTGCAGCTGTTGCTGATACCGGCAGATCCAAACGACGGCCGCAATGTCTTTCTGGAGATCCGCGCCGGCACCGGCGGTGCCGAGGCGGCACTGTTCGCGGGCGATCTGCACCGCATGTATCTTCGCTACGCCGAGACACAGCGCTGGCAGGTGGAGACCATCAGCGAGAGTCCCGGCGAACACGGTGGCTTCAAAGAGATCATCTGCCGCATCAGCGGCAATGCAGTCTACTCCCGGCTGAAGTTTGAATCCGGCGCACACCGGGTGCAACGGGTGCCTGAAACCGAATCCCAGGGGCGGGTCCACACCTCCGCCTGCACCGTGGCCATCCTGCCGGAGGCGGAGGCAGTCGACGAAGTGGAGATCAACAGCGGCGATCTGCGCATCGACACCTACCGCGCCTCGGGCGCCGGGGGGCAGCACGTCAACAAGACGGATTCGGCGGTGCGTCTCACCCATCTTCCCACAGGCATAGTGGTGGAGTGCCAGGATGAACGCTCACAGCACAAAAACAAGGCCCGCGCCATGTCTCTGTTGTCGGCAAAACTGCTCTCCCAGGTCCAGGATGCCGCCGCCAGCGAGCAGGCCAGCGCCCGCAAGCTGCAGGTCGGCAGCGGGGATCGCTCCGAGCGTATCCGCACCTACAATTTTCCCCAGAACCGGCTTACCGATCACCGCATCAACCTGACCCTCTACAAACTGGACGAGGTGATGACCGGGATACTCGACCAGGTAGTGGATCCGTTACTGCGCGAACATCAAGCCGAGGCGCTGGCGGCGATGGGTGGTGAATAGGCTGTAGGCCGATTCAAGCACTGCGGAACCGGCGGCGCAGGTTTTCCTTTGGCCCTGGATTGCCCGATCCGCTACGCTTGATCGAGCCTACTCTGTCCAACTACTCTGATGCCGAAAAACATCAAACAAGCCCTGGAAGAGGCAGCGTCCAGCCTCAGCGCACACCCTGATAGCTCCCCCCAACTGGAAGCCGCAGTACTGCTCTGCCATCTGCTCGAAAAACCCCGCAGTCATCTCCACGCCTGGCCTGAAAAAATGCTCGACAACGCCCAATATCAAGCCTATCGGACTTTGCTCGAAAGACGCCGCAAGGGTGAACCCATCGCCTATATCACCGGACGGCGGGAGTTCTGGTCCCTGGAGCTGGAGGTCACACCGGAGACACTGATCCCCCGTCCAGACACAGAACTGCTGGTTGAACTGGCGCTGGCCCACTTGCCGCAGGAGAATCATTACCGCATTGCCGACCTGGGCACCGGCAGCGGTGCGATCGCCCTGGCAATCGCCAGCGAACGCCCTGACTGCGAGATCCACGCCACTGACCGATCATCCGCAGCCCTTGCCGTTGCCCGGAAAAATGGTGACAAGCTGGGGTTCAATAACGTGCACTTCCACCTGGGCAGTTGGTTTGAAGCACTGCCTGGCCACGACCGCTTCAGACTCATCCTAAGCAACCCGCCCTATATTCCCGAGAAAGATCCACACTTGGCCCAAGGCGACCTCTCCAGCGAACCCAGAGAGGCGTTGGCTGCCGGTTCCGATGGGCTGGATGATATTCGCGTGATCGTCTCTGAAGCCCACAGCTATCTGCATCCCGGCGGCTGGCTGCTGCTGGAGCACGGTTTTGACCAGGCAGCAGCGGTGCAGGCACTGTTGCTGGAGGCCGGACTGACAGAGGTTCAATCCCATCGCGATCTGGCTGGACACGAAAGGATCACAGAGGGCCGTCTGCCACATGAAATAACATCTGCCTGAAAATCCTGAATTTAACGCAGAACAGACAATTCCATGGGTTCTGCCACTTGAAAATTCCCCTACATTAGCTAGGATTGTCGACTATGGATATTGATGGTCACGAATTCATCAAACACCGAAGTATTCACTTCGTTGAGTTTCACCCGGATCCGAATCAGGCTCAGACCGCTGCGCTGCTGCTTGCCGATGTGGAAGGCATAATGCGGGTGGATCCCATCGATGCTCGCCATCTTCAGGTGACTTATCACATCATGGATATCACCCTGGAGCAGATCGAGGTGGGCCTGACCAGTATGGGACTGCACATCGACAACCGCCTGTTGTACCGGCTGATACGCGCACTGCACTACTACACCGAAGAGAACCAGCGCGCCGTTCGGGGTTGCACCAAGGGCAATCCCAACTGCACCCGCAACATCTTCGCCAAACGCTATCAGAGCATCGACCACCATTGCCGGGATCACCGCCCCGAGCACTGGCGCAAATATCTCTAACTTTTCAGCTCACCCCTGATTTGCCCGATTCCGGCGTCAAAAATGCTCATTTACATGTGTAAACTGCGCGTTTTTTCCTTGCACTCGAACAAATCAGGGGCAATCTGAACAGTTACATCTTTTTATTGGTTGCCTGTCAGGCAACCAAGTCTAGTATCCTATATTGATTGACGTTTTCGTTAATGAATCAGGGCACTGCGTTAGGAACCCACTCCAATGAACGACGAACAACTGCTGCGCTACAGCCGCCAGATCATGCTGCCCTCCATCGGCATCGAGGGACAGCAACGGCTACTCGATGCCAGTGTGCTGCTCATCGGTCTTGGTGGACTGGGCGCGCCGGTGGCGATGTATCTTGCAGCCGCCGGGGTCGGACGGCTGACACTTGTCGATTTCGACCAGGTCGACCTGAGCAACCTGCAGCGCCAGATCATCCACACCACCGACCGTATCGGCACACCAAAGGTTGAATCTGCAAAGCAGGCACTTACCGCACTCAATCCCGAGATCGAAATCGAGTGCATCGGACATCAGCTTGAAGGGGATGAGCTCTCCGCACAGATCCAGCGTGCAGACCTCGTCGTCGACGCCTGCGACAACTTCGCCACCCGCTTCGCCATCAATGCCGCCTGCCACGAGAACAGCACACCACTGGTATCCGGCGCGGCAATCCGCATGGAGGGACAGGTCAGCGTCTTTCCCGGTAAACCCGGCAGCCCCTGCTACCGCTGCCTCTATCCCGAAAACGGGCAGGTGGAGGACACCTGCACCGCCAACGGCGTACTCGCGCCTGTTGTCGGCATCATCGGCAGCATCCAGGCCACGGAGGCCATCAAGTGCCTTACCGGCGCCGGATCGACACTCGAGGGACAACTACTGATTCTGGATGCGCTGCACATGCAGTGGCGCAGTCTCAAGCTCAAGGCAGACCCGCACTGCCCGGTCTGCGGCACAGGTTAAGCATTTTGCCGCCTATTCTGAACCAAGGCAGGATCACCCCGCTCCTGCTCTCCTCGCTCTGTTTCCTGATCCTGCTGCTGCCTGATAGCTGGCAACAGGTGCTGCGTTACGAAAATACAGCCATCGGAAACGGGCAACTCTGGCGCCTGATCACCGCCCACCTGGTACACCTGGGCTGGCCCCATCTGCTACTCAATCTATTGGCCTTCTGGCTCATCCTGGAACTTTTCTTCCTAGCGGACATCCGGCTGAGATTGCTGCTGCTCACCCTGGGAACCTCGCTGGGGCTTCTGCTCTTCAGCCCGGATGTAGGCTGGTATGCCGGTTTCTCCGGCGCCCTGCACGGCCTGCTGGCACTGGCACTGCTGGACAGGGCGCTGACATCTCCCCAGTCTTCCGTGATCCTGTTGGTTCTACTGGCGGGCAAGCTCTTGTGGGAACAACTACAAGGACCGCTACCGGGCAGTGTCTCCCTGACCCAGGGCAGCGTGATCGTCGACGCACACCTTTACGGCGCCATCTCCGGGGCAGTAATATGGGGCCTGGAGAGAGTGGCTCTCCGATTTAGAAATGAGGATCCTGAGTGAAACCGATTGCACTCTTGTCAATTTTGCTGTTTGGACTTTTTGGCTGTCAGGAGATAGATGTTTCCCAGATGTCACCGGAAGAACGAGAAGCGGTCACTTCCCTTGCCTGGCTGAAAAATGCCGATGCGACAAAAGACGCGGATACGGCAATCAAACGCGGAGACCACAGGCTGATAGCGATGGCGACCCGCAGTCCTACCCTGCCGGGTGTGCCCGTGGAGTCCTCGTCAAAGGCGAAATCGGTATGCGGCATTCGCTATCTTGAGGGATCCACCGATGCGGTCGTCAGTGATCTGCATCTGAAACTGCTGCAAGAGGCTCAGAAGTATGCCGAGCAGTTTAACCACATCATGTTGAAACGCTGCCTGGACCGTTCCAAATAGTGCCCGCAACCCGTAGGAACGGCGCCCTCGCGGCGAGAGCGCCGTTCCTACGGGCAAAGATCAAAATCCCAAGCGATTGAGGCAGCTGTCTCAGGCGTTGTATCTTCTTCGTAGCGTGTAACCTATACCACCCAAACCGAGCAGTAGCGGCAGCCAGAGCGCCGCTCCGCCACCCCCCCCATCCGGAATAGTCACATTGCCACCGGCATCCACGAAGATGGTGCCGTGTTCAAGGGCGGTGCCGTCCGTGGCCTTGCAGGCCGTTCCGACAGCAGTGGTGCCTGTAACGCCGATATCCGCATCCGAGAGGCTGAAAAAGATATTGTTGCTGCAGGCCACCCGCACCCGGCCTCTGGCAACCAGCCTGTTGGGCAGGATTGGCGACGCCGAACCGGTATTGGGAAATGTCCCAAGATTCAAAACCGCATCGTCATTGTGGTCGCAATAGGTTGAGCCATCGGCACTGAATGAGAGAAGCGAGATTTCAACCTGAGGACAGCTGCCCCCGGTACCGCCCACTGCCCAATTGATAGTCTGGGCGAATCCGCCTGGATAGTTGCCCGCACTATTCAGCACACCACCATTTACATCAAAAGGGCCGGTGCCCCCATCCACAGTCACCACCAGATCGTCCTCATCCACACCGGAGTTGCCGTCTCGGGCGGTAAGGCGAAAATTCAGAGTTCTGCTTGTGGTTGGTAGTATTTCGCTAATATCTCCAAAAACCGACAACTTGAGACTGAGCCGGGGAAAGTTTCGGGTTGGCGTATCTTTCGGCAGAAAGGAGCGGAACAGCGGGTTATCACCAAGATCCGTTCCAATCGTCATTACATCGGTTTCCGTACCCGTATCCATCTCATCCCATTGATAAGAGAGAGTATCTCCATCCGGGTCGGTTGCAAAGCCGCTCAAGGCAAATGGTGTGTTTGTCGGAATCGTGAAATCCGCCCCGGCATCTGCTGTAGGTGCCGTGTTGCCGGTGGCGACAACTGAACCACAACTGCCTCCGGCACCTGCGACAAAGGCCACCATCTGCCCAATACTCACACCATGAAAGGTGGCATCTGAATTATCCACCAGATCTTCCCCACCGCAGATGCCCGCGTAGCTCATGATGGTGGTGCCACCGCCAGGTTCTACCGCCGTCGGTCCCCACCTATTACCAAACCCACAGGCTTCAGTGGTACCGTTGAAGGTATGATACGCCCCGAACTGATGGCCTATCTCGTGGGAGACGAAATCGATATAGAAGGCGTCGCCGGTAGGCAACGGCGATCCTGTCACCCCTTCGGCCTTGAAAGCATTGTCGCAGACGCTCTCAATTACGGCGATACCGCCGCCACCCGTGCTGAATACATGACCGACATCGTAGTTGGCGCTGCCGATAACCGCATCCAGATTGGCCTGATTTTCATCCAGCATGGCGAAGCCATCGGAGTTTGTATAGGGATCGGTGGCACCATCCGTATAGATAATCCGATCATTGCCGGCGACCAGTATGAACTGCACCGCGATATCCCGCCCATAGACCTGGTTGACCCGGTTGATGGTAGTCACCATGGCAGAGAGCGCACTGGTCTTGGTGCCGCCGTGAAACTGGGTGTATTCGCCGGTGGCCGCCAGGGCCAGTCGATAGTTACGGCGCTGTCCACTGGTGCGTTGGGCTGTATCACCATCGCTGCGCAACGCCGTCTGCTGATCCCCATCAACAGCGCAGGTAAATCCGCTTTCAGCCCCCATGCCGCGCTGAGCCAGGGCGTAGTCGCCTTTGTAGTAGGAGCGATAACCGCCACTCCCATCCGGATCGATAAAGACAGTACCGGCGGTAGAGGTGATCATGCCGTGGAACCCCTGTGGGGCCATATCCAGCCGACCGCTGGCACCGGGATCATCGACACCATGAACCTGATAGGTGGTTATCTCCGGATAGCGCGCTGCCAGTTCCGGCGCCAATATCGGTGAGCGTTCGAGTCGAAAGCGCTGCATCGTGCCGTTGGGCATCGGTAGGCTGAGTTCCGAACCCTGGCTGCTGGTGAACTCCAGAGGGGCAGCCGCCAGCGCCTGCCGCAAGGCGCCATCATCCGCTTGCAGGGGTCGATAGTAGAGTGGTTCCGCAATTATCCCGCGAGCAGCGGTATCCCCTGCCGGGATATCGCTCCAGATAGAGGCAGATGCGCTGAAGGGAATCCCCAACATTGCGGTGATGATAAAAAAACGTGATATTCCGGCGCGCATGCAACCCGTCTCCGGTTAGTTAGTCTCTATTGGATGTAATTCCCCACAGCTGGCTGTGAAGCTTTTGTAGGGGCAGCGCCCCGCTTGATCATGCCTACATCTTAAAAACAGTGATCTAATGTAGGCCGGTTCAAGCAGAGCGGAACCGGCAACCGCATAGGCGTTGTCAATCCAACACGCCCGATCCGCTACGCTTGATCGAGCCTACATTTTTTACCCAAATCACTGAACCTTTCCTTAACGATCAGCCTTTAAGTTTCTTCAATAGCAGTTCGTTGACCTGTTCAGGATTGGCCTTGCCTCTGGTCGCTTTCATGACCTGGCCGACAAAGAAACCCAGCAGCTTCTCCTTGCCCGCACGGAACTGTTCAACCTGCTTTGAATTATTGGCGATGATGTCGTCGATAATCGGCTCTATCGCCCCTGTATCGGTAATCTGCTTGAGACCTTTAGCCTCGATCACTGTATCCGCGTCACCCTCGCCGTTCCAGATCGCCTCGAAGACCTGCTTAGCGATCTTGCCTGAGATGGTCTTGTCGGCGATGCGTTTCAGCAGCCCACCCATCTGCTCAGGGCTCACCGGGGAGTCGGCGAGATTCAGCCCCGCCTTGTTCAATGCACCGCCCAGTTTCATGGTGACCCAGTTGGCAGCCATCTTGGTTTCGCCACCCGCCTCGACCACCACTTCGAAATAGTCCGCCAGGGGACGGCTGGCAGTCAGTGCCTTCGCCTCTTTTTCGCCCAGTGCATAGGTCTGAATAAAACGCTGCAGCTTGGCGGTAGGCAGTTCCGGCAGCTCATCCCTAATCTGCTCCAGCAGCGACTCGTCGATCTCAACCGGCAGCAGATCAGGATCGGGGAAGTAACGATAGTCATTCGCCTCCTCCTTGCTGCGCATGGAGCGGGTCTCATCCCTGTCGGCATCGTAGAGACGGGTCTCCTGCACGATCCTGCCGCCGCTTTCGACCACATCGATCTGGCGCTCCAGCTCATAGTTGAGGGCGCGCTCCAGAAAACGGAAGGAGTTGATGTTCTTCAGCTCTGTACGGGTACCGAACGCCTCCTGCCCGAAGGGACGGATGGAGAGGTTGGCATCCACCCGGAAGGAGCCCTCCTGCATATTGCCGTCGCAGATGCCGAGATAAACTACCAGTTGGTGAATCTTGCGGGCATAGGCCACCGCCTCCTTGATGGAGCGCATATCCGGCTCGGAGACGATCTCCAGCAGCGGCGTACCGGCCCGGTTGAGGTCGATGCCGCTCAAACCGTGGAAGTCCTCATGCAGCGACTTGCCCGCATCCTCCTCCAGATGCGCACGGGTGATGCCGATCACTTTCGACTCGCCGTTTTCCAGCTCGATGATCAACTCGCCCTTGCCCACGATTGGCAATTCAAACTGGCTGATCTGATAACCCTTTGGCAAATCAGGATAGAAGTAGTTTTTCCGCGCAAATACTGAACGCCTGCCAATTTCAGCGCCAACTGCGACACCAAATTTAAGCGCGCAGTTTACCACCTCCCGGTTCAGCACCGGCAACACGCCGGGGAAGGCCAGATCCACATTGCAGGCCTGGGTGTTGGGCGCTGCACCATAGGCCGTGGAGGCCCCGGAGAAGATCTTCGATTTCGTTGCCAGTTGGGTATGAACTTCCAATCCGATGACGGTTTCCCACTGCATGGTCTTTACTCTGACTGAGGTTATATAAAAAACACTAATCCAACATGCCCGATCCGCTACGCTTGATCAGGCCTACATCCTGGAAACGGCGATCTAGCGTAGGCCGGTTCAAGCGCAGCGGAACCGGCAACCACCTGTGAAGGCCTCAAAAACCTTCCGGCGCCAGCTTGTGCCAGTCCGTTGCCTGTTGGAGTTTATGGGCGACGTTCAACAGCTTCGCCTCGGCGAAATAGTTGCCGATGATCTGCAATCCAACCGGCATGCCCTCCACTGGCCCCACCGGCACCGACATGCCGGGCAGTCCTGCCAGATTGGCAGCAATGGTATAGATATCGTTGAGGTACATGGTCACCGGGTCATCCGCCTTCTCTCCCAGGCCAAAGGCGGTACTGGGTGTGGAGGGCCCCATGATCACGTCGACCTGCTCGAAGGCCGATTTGAAATCATCGGAGATCAGGTGGCGGATCTTCTGCGCTTTCAGATAGTAGGCGTCGTAATAACCGGCTGAAAGCACATAGGCTCCGATCATGATGCGCCGCTTTACCTCTTCACCAAACCCCTCGCCCCGGGAGCGTTTGTAGAGATCTTCCAGATCCTTGGGGTCTTCACAGCGATAGCCATAACGTACGCCGTCGAAACGGGAGAGGTTGGACGAGCACTCGGCAGGTGCGACCACATAGTAGGTGGGCACCGCCAGATGGGTATTGGGCAGGCTGATCTCCACCACCTCGGCACCCAGTTTGCGGTACTCGTCGATGGCGGCCTCCACAGAAGCGGCCACCCCGGCATCCAGACCTTCGCCGAAATACTCTTTCGGCAGGCCGATCTTCAATCCCTGCAGGGAGTCGTTCAGACCAGCGCAGAAATCGGGCAGAGGCTCTTCCGCACTGGTGGAATCTTTCGGGTCGAAACCGGCCATGGCCTGCAGCATCAGTGCCGCATCCTCGGCACTACGGGTCATAGGTCCGCCCTGATCGAGGCTTGACGCGAAGGCGATCATGCCGTAACGGGAGACCCGGCCGTAGGTGGGTTTCAGTCCGGTAATGCCACAGAGCGCAGCGGGCTGGCGGATGGAACCACCGGTATCGGTGCCGGTCGCCGCGACCGCCAGACGGGCCGCGACGAGAGCCGCGGAGCCACCGGAAGAGCCGCCGGGCACACGTTCCCGATCCCAGGGATTGTGAACCGGGCCGTAATAGCTGGTCTCATTGGAGGAGCCCATGGCGAACTCATCCATATTGGCCTTGCCGAGCATCACCACCCCGGCGGCATTGAGCCGCTCCACCACTGTGGCGTCGTAAGGTGAGATGAAACTGTCGAGCATGCGGGAACCGCAACTGGTTTTCACACCCTGGGTACAGAAAATATCCTTCTGCGCGATAGGAATGCCTGTGAGAGGTCCGGCATCGCCCGCACTGATCCGCTGATCAGCCGCTTTAGCAGCCTGAAGGGCGACATCCGGGGTTACCGTGATATAGCAGTTCAAGCCCCCATCCAGCGAATCGATGCGCTCCAGGAAATGACGAGTCAGTTCCACACTGGAAAATTCACCGGCACGCAGGCCCGCGCCCAGTTCCGCGATAGTTTTGTTATGCATAGTCAGTCAGTTATTCCTGCCAAGTGGAACTCATCCACTACTCGATCACCTTGGGCACCAGGTAGAGATCACTCTCAACCTTGGGCGCAATGGCCTGGAAGTCTTCCCGGCGGTTCACTTCAGTCACCTCGTCCACCCGCAGACGCTGAGCCATGTGCAGCGGGTGGGCCATCGGTGTGACATCATCGGTTGCGACGTCATCCATCTGTGCAACCAAACCCAGAATATTGGAGAGGTCTGTGGCGTAACCTTCGATCCGGTCCTCGTCCACCGCCATTCTGGCAAGGTGGGCAATTTTCTCTATGTCAGAGCGATCCAACGACATCCGTCTGATTCCTGTGGTGAAAAACGTGCAAAAAGTTACCACATTTAGGCGTTTCGATATACGGTGGAAAACGAAAACCACGCTGAAAATCCCCCCAGCAAGGCACCATTTGCAACTCGACTGCATGAAACGGCGCGCTCTATTCCAGGCACTTTATTTGACGATCTGATAAATTGGGATATAATTCCCACCTATGGACTTCCAAAATGAAGATGTCCCGGATAGTCAAATTGGCAGCCTCCCCGTATCAACCACAAGGAATCAGTCGATATGAAAAAATTACAACAAATTGCCATATCCACACTGCTGGCGCTGCTGATCAGCGCCTGTGGGGGCGGAGGAGATGACACGACATTCGGAAGTTCTTCCGCAACACGCAGCGACGAAACCGTCCTTGGCCGGGTGACCGGCTTTGGCAGTGTATATGTCGATGGGGTCGAGTACGAAACAGACAATACCCAAATTACCATCAATGGCGTTCCTGCCGATGAGAGCGCATTGAAACTCGGCATGGTGGTGCTGCTGAAAGGCAACTCCGACGGCAGCCATGGAGAGGCCTTCAATATCGATTTCTCCGATGAGATTCACGGATTTGTCGACGAGAATCTGACCGCCACCGGCGGCGCACTTCAGGTGATGGGGCAGACTGTTTACAGCGACCCTCTCACCGTTTTTGAGTCAGCTGTCGCCAGCATCACCACCATTGCTGCCATCCCCCAAGGCGCCATTGTCGAAATCAGTGGTTATCGCAATACGGATAGCGCACTGTTCGCCACCCGGATCGAGCTGAAAAAACTCGCCTTGGATCCAGGAGATGAGGTCAGCGTAAAAGGCCGGATCGAGACTCTGGATGAAAATGCCAAACGACTCACCCTGGGAACCATGGGGGTCGACTACAGTCAAGCGGAGGTCAAGGACATACTGATTGTCGGCAGGTTTTATGAGATCAGCAGCCGTCAGGGCACATCACCCATCAGCGGTGATCTGATCGCTGACGAGATCGAAGCGGCAGAAGACGCAGCCGACCAGATCGATAGTGATACAGATGAACAGGTCAAACTGGAAGGCAGAATCGACACACTCCTCACGGATGACCTGTTTACCCTCAATGGCCTGGAGATTCTGCTCAGTCCGGAAACCGAATTTGAAGATGGCGATCGAGAGCAGCTTACCGAGAATGCACTGATAAAGGTCCGGGGCTATCTCAACGAGCAGGGGCAGGTCAGCGCAGACGAGATCGAGTTTCGCTCCGAGACATACACTGAAATCGAAGGCATCGTCAGCCAGGTCGACAGCAATAACAGCACCTTGACCATCGGCAATAGTTTGATCCACTACTCCAGTGAAACACTGGTAATAGACGAGTGGAAAGAGGATCGCAGTTTCAACCTGCAGCAGATCAGGGTCGGAGATGAACTGGAGATCGATACCACGCAGGATGCTTCAGGCAATCTGTTTGCAGTCAAACTGGTCAGAAAATCCGGGACTGAGGTTGAGACTGATGATGAGGATCAGGCTGAAGGTGGCGGGGACGAAGGCGCAGAGGGAGATGATACTGACGAAGAGGGCTCCTCTGAGAGCGAAAATGACGACGCAAACACCGGCGTCCCGGGCATCACCGACAGCCACCGCGTCCTGGCCTTCAACGACCTCGGCATGCACTGTGCTGACCTTGACTACACCACCTTCGTTGTCCTGCCACCCTTCAATGTAATCCGCAGCCAGGTCATCGAGCGTGGCGCCACCCCCCGCATCCTCAGCAGCGCGGAAGTCGACGTCGCCTACAAGGCGCAGATGGATGCTGCAGGCTCGATCAACACCACCAGCCAGAACCTGCCGGGATCCGTGCAGAAAACCAACTTCTGGGATATCAATCCGGCCAGCGGCAACACCTACGTTTTCGATCTGTTCGGCGGCAACCCCCCGGCGGATGTGGGACTCCTGGGCCAGAGCATGCCCGGCGTCAACGCACCCTATAGCGCCAACGAGGATCAACCCTTCGGGCACTACGACGCGGACTTCGCCTGGTTCTCAGCGGACGGCGTTCCGATCCTACCGGTGGATGACGCAGGGCAGACCAATGCCTACCCGCTGATGCAGGTTACCGCCAGCGACAAGACCAGTGGCCAGGCACTCGCCAGTCTGGACATCGTTTTGCCGGTCGCCTCCGAGGCGGACTGCCAGAACTGCCATGCTCTGGGGGAGATCGGCGCCGACAGCAACCGTCGTCCAGAGGTGGATTTCATCTTCCCTGATGATATCAACGACCCCAACGATGTACTGCAGGCGGCAAAGGCCAACATCCTGCGTCTCCACGATAACAAACATGGCACCGATATCGATAATCAGCGCCCGGTGCTCTGCGCCGGTTGCCACTACTCGGCAGCGCTGGACCTGGCCGGAAACGGCGGGCCTGTCGGCAAGCAGGTGGGCCATGCAATGATGTCCCAAGTGATGCACGGCCACCATGGTGAGCTGCGGGATCCTGCCACCGATGAGCTGATCTTCCCGGAAAACGGCACTCTGGAAGAGACCTGCTATCAGTGCCATCCCGGCAAGGTTACCAAGTGTCTGCGCGGCGCCATGGGCGGTGCGGGCATCACCTGCCAGAACTGCCACGGCGGTATGCTGGCAGTGGGCGGTGTACACGACCTTCCAGCCGGCGGCGGTCTCGACGGGGCCAATGACGGCACCACTCCGCGCCGGCCCTGGATCGACGAGCCACGCTGCGAATCCTGCCACACCGGTGATTCCAATGATCACCTGGGCGGCGCCATTCGCCTCAGTCAGACCTGGGAATCAGGGGATCCGTCGGCAACTCCCCGTCGGGCAGAGAACAAACGTTTTGCGGAAAACCCGGCCAAACTCTATCGCAACAGCCTGGGACATGGCGGCGTAGCCTGCGAAGGCTGCCACGGCTCCACCCACGCCATCTGGCCCAATGCAGTGCCGGGATCCAACGACAATGTGGCCGCCGTGCAGTTGCAGGGGCATGCCGGAACCATCAGCGAATGCAGTAGCTGCCACACCACACTGGGTCTCACCCTGGATGGCCCCCACGGCATGCACAACGTCAACAGCCCTGCCTGGACTGAGGGGCATGAGTCCTTCTACCAGCAGAATCCAGGGAGTTGCCGCGCATGCCACGGTCAGAACCTGGAGGGTACTGCACTCTCCCGTACCGCAGCGGACCGCGACCTTCAAACCGACGATAACGGCCCGATCCACCTCGTCAAGGGCACTGAGGTCAGTTGTACCCTGTGCCATGAGAGACCCTGATGAAGGATTATTATGAAGAGTATTACTTGACCCGCGCGAAAATGGGATCATAATCCCAACAAGACCATATTCCGACCAGCCTTGCAGAGGCTGGCCGGGATCTGCGCACTAACGAGATCAGCTAACAATATGGATGTAATCAGTTAGATGTCCAACGAGATCCAGAAAACACTCACAGCCGCCATCCTGAAACTCCTGCGGCCACTGGTACGCCTGCTGTTACGTAACGGCATGAGCTACGGTGACTTCGCGGATCTCAGCAGATGGGTATTTATGGATGTAGCGGAAAAAGAGTTCACACTCCCGGGGCGCAAGCAGTCAGTATCGCGTATCTCGGTCATCACCGGCCTCACCCGCAAGGATGTGAGCCGTCTGCAGAAGATAGAGAGACCTGACGACTCCGCCATTGCCCAGCAGTACAACCGGGCAGCGAGGGTAATTGCCGGCTGGCTGCGGGACAGCCGCTTCCACACTTCGGAAGGCAAACCGGCTGAACTCTCTTTCGATTCCGGGGTCAATAGCTTCACTGAACTGGCGAAAGAGCACAGCGGCGACATCCCGGCCAGGGCCATCCTCGATGAACTGCTCAGGGTGGGAACGGTCGAGCAGGATAGCAACGGCAACATCCGTCTCCTGATGGAGGCTTTTGTCCCCCGCACCGGCGAGAAGGACAAACTGCATATATTGGGCACCGACATCTACCTGCTGCTCTCCACTATCGACCACAATCTGCGGCTGGGTGACTCCGATCCCCGCTTCCAACGCAAGGTGGCCTACGACAACCTACCGGAGGAGGCGCTACCCCGTTTCAGGGAGATGAGCGCCGAAAAGGCCCAGGCCCTGCTGATTGAACTTGACCGTCACCTCTCCGCCGAAGACCGCGACCTCAATCCAAAGGTCAAAGGCAGCGGCCGTAAACAGGCCGGCATCGGCATCTACTACTTCGAGCAGGACATGACCACAGATGACTGACATGAAATTATTTCCGATCCTTTTTACCACCCTCATTCTTTCCGGCTGCGGCGGCGGCGAGACCCAGACCGCTGATGGCGGCATTGGCGGCACCGGCGTTGCCTGGGGTCGCGTCACAGGTTTTGGTTCCATCTATCTGAACGACATCAAATACGAAACCACAACCACAAGTTACCAGTTCGAGGAGCCGACACGGGTCGATCAGTCTGACCTTAAGGTCGGCATGGTGGTGCGGATCACTGGAAGCAACGACGGCATCAACGGCGAAGCGGAAACGGTGGAGTACGCTGACTTGCTGGAAGGCACCGTCAGCAGCAACGATATCGCCACCAGCAACAGCCTGACCGTGATGGGTCAGACTGTGATCGTCGACCTCGACACCATCTATGACGACGATGGCACCGGCATCCTGCTCGCTGACCTGAATGTCGATGCCGTCATCGAGGTCAGCGGTTTCAGCGACGGTCTCGGCGTCATCTACGCCACCCGCATCGAGGTGAAGTCCGCCGCCTGGAACGGCACAGATCAACTCGAAGTCAAAGGCATCGTGCAAAACCTGACAGCCACCACATTTGAGCTTGGTGCCCTCACGGTCGATTTTGCCGTTATTCCAGCACTTCTGCACGACGGCATCCCCCAGGAAGGGACGTACGTCGAAGCCAAAGGAAACAGCTTCAACGGCGCAATCTTCGAAGCCGATGAAGTGGAGACCGAAGGCGACGGCGACTTGGCGTGGGCCGAGGATGGCGAAGAGCTGGAGATCGAGGGAATAGTTACCACTGATTTCGATGGTGCCACAAATCAGTTCACGCTCAATGGCCAGACGGTCCAGATAACCGCATCCACGGAGTTCGAGGACGGACTCGACACAGATATTACAATCGGCACGCCTCTGGAGGTTGAAGGAACCATGGACGGTACGGTACTGATAGCCAGTGAAATCGAATTTGGCACCGATAGTGCCGATAAACTGGAGATTGAAGATATCGTCGCCAGCGTGGATCTGGTCGCAGGCAGCTTTACAGTTCTGGGCGGGCAAACATTCGTAACAACCACTTCGACGATCTTCATCGACGAATTGACCAACGACCAGTTCTTCAGCCTGGCCAGCCTGAACCCTGGTGACAGTGTCGACGTCAACTATGTCGATGATGGCGTCACCCTGACAGCCACCAAGGTTGAGCGGGAGTAGGTAGGAGCGGCGCCCCGCCGCGATTGCTCCGTTGGCGGGTAAATCGCGGCGGGGCGCCGCTCCTACACACCATCAGATTTCGCCCGGATGATCTATTCAGCGACAAGGATCAGTTTGAGCAGGTCGATGAGACTCAATTCGTAACGCTCCCCCCCCCACCTGCTCGAACGGCCGAATCAGACGCTTAATTCATCCAACGTATTACCCACCCATGACAGCCCTATAAGCATCCGTTTATGATGAGCACTGCCGATCTCATGCCGGAGCGGTGCAAAGAGAGACTACAGGGATAGAAATGATGCAAAACCGCCTATTTTTCGGACTGCTGTTTGGCGCCGCCCTTCTGTCAGCCAGCAAATCTTCCATTGCCGGAGAATCCGACACCCTCTATGTGGATGGCTCCATCCAGACAGACCACTGCCGAAACTACAGCCCCGAAACCCGCAAGTGCGGTAACGGCAAACAGACCGCCTACCAAGCGCTGGCCGGTGCCACCGCAGTGGCGGTTGCAGGGAATAAGGTGCTGATCCGTGGCGGCGTATACCGTGAAATACTCAAACCCAGGCATTCGGGCACAAAATCAAAACCCCTGATCTTCCGCGGCTATGAGGGAGAAACAGCAGTTATCAGTGGCGAGCATCTCAAACCCGCCATAGACATCTCTTATCGCAGCCATCTGATCCTGGAAAACATCGAAGTGCACGATGTGAGGCGTTGGCTCTATGGGCGGGATGCGGATTACAACCAGATCATCAACTGCCGCTTCATTGGCGCTCACGACCCCAATGGCAGCTCCAAGACAGGCCTCTTCTTCGAACAGGCGGATCACAACCGCATCATCAACAACCTGTTTGACGGCACCACTCAGGACAACCTTTCACTGGTGAAGTCGGACAGCAATCTGGTGCAGGGCAATCGATTTCGCAACGGCAAACACACCCTGTGGACCATCAAGTGCGGCAACAAGAACATCATCAGGGGCAACGACCTCTACAACGACCTGCAGAAGATCGGTGAGATCTACGACTGTCATAACGTGGGTTTTGACCACCAGTTTGACGATGATGACGCCACCAAACACAATCTGGTGGAGGACAATGACTTCACCTATACCCCGTCCAGCGGCAGGCACTCCCCCTACGCAGGCATCCAGCACGCCGCCCAGCAGAGCATCATCCGGCACAACCGGTTTCGCCACACCATCGGCCCTGCAATGCAGCTCGCTCTGTATGGCAAAGAGGCCCGCTACAACACCGGCAACCGCATCTACAACAACACCTTTCACGCCACCAGCTTCGCTGCAATCGAAATCGCACTGGGAGGAAAAGGCTACCACCTTGATGACAATCTGCTGGTCAACAACGCCTTCACGCGCAGCATCTTTGTGGTCAACGACGAACGATGGGACTGGTATAATCGCTTCCTCCGGGGTGCGCCGGTACAGATCAAGACGGCTCGTCTCGACGGCTTCTTTTTCGACAACAACCTGATCTTCAATGAAAAAGCGGGGGAGTTCTATCTCATCTCCCACGGCGTGCGTAACTCCAACCGCAATCCCTACCCACAATCCGTGAGCGGCTGGATGAAATCGAACCCGGAGTTGTTCCGGAATTTCATCGAGGCCGATCCGAAATACGTGGATGAAGGCAATAACGACTTCACACCCACCAGCGGCAGTCCTCTGCTGGACAGCGGCCGCTTTCTCACCCGCACCCGCAGCGCAGGCAGCGGAACGGAGATACCGGTCAGCGACGCCTCCTGGTTCCAGGACGGTTTCGATATCCCCGGCGAAAAAGGCGACGAGATTCAGCTGCAGGATCAGCAGCAGCGCGCCCGCATCCTCGCTGTCGATTACAAAACCAACCAGATAACGCTCGATCGCCCGCTAACCTGGAACAAGGGTCAGGGCCTGACCCTGAGCTACAACGGGAAAGGGCCTGATATCGGCGCCATCGAAAAACCCTGAGATTCTGCCCGCACTGCCTCCCAGATTATGGGGGACAAAGGGGGTGTCAGGAAAAGCCGAAAAAAGACTTGTTTTCCTATATAGAAACCGCACCAGGAAACAGATTACTTAAGGGAAAATTAAATTCCATTCCGACTAAAGAAATCCTGTCAAACACCGCTACAATTTAAAGCAAAAGAGGTAAATAGACTCGCAATATTGCTTTCCAGATAGAGGTTCCGGGTCTGATCCAATATTCGCACCTGCAATGGCAGACCGAAGTGGACAGACAGTCTCTCCCCATTGATGTGACAGGGTGAATTCGACGCAATGTTTTCAGGTCTTCAGGATACCAGCTCCAGCGTTCTGATCGTCGATGACGCGCCGGATAACCTGGACCTGCTGCAACGCCTGTTGGCTGACGAAGCCTACGAGATCCGGGTGGCGCCGAATGGAGAATTTGCTCTGCGTGCCGTGGAGGTCAATCCCCCCGATCTGATCCTTCTCGATATCCATATGCCGGGCCTGGATGGTTTTGAGGTGTGTAAACTTCTCAAGTCCAACGACCGTACAAGGGATATCCCGATCATTTTTCTTACCGCCCTGAACAATACCGAGGACGAGGGTCGGGGGTTGAAACTCGGGGCGGTGGACTATATCACCAAGCCTTTCCAGGCCGAGATCATCAAGGCGCGCCTGCGTACTCATCTGAAATACGTGCATCAACGCAATCTGCTGGAACAGCTTGCGAAGCTCGATCCTCTGACAGAGATCCCAAATCGGCGGTTTTTAGATGAACAGTTGGAGAAAGAGTGGAGCCGTTCCCTGCGTAGTGGTTCCCGGCCCCTTTCCGTAGCCATTCTGGACGTGGATTTTTTTAAAAAATACAACGATAGCATGGGGCATCCCATGGGGGATAAGGCCCTGATTGCAATCGCCAGAACGATGACGCAAATACTCAGTCGCCCTGCCGACCTGGCGGCACGTTTTGGTGGCGAAGAGTTTTTCATCCTGCTCCCCGATACGGATCAGGCGGGCGCAGAGATGATCGCTGAACAGATCCGCAAAGAGGTGGAGGCACTTGCGATTGCTTATCCAGTAGACTCGGTCACACACCATCTTTCGGTAAGCATCGGGGGCACGACAGCTTTGCCCTCACCCGGCATTGGGTACAACGAACTGATAGAACGGGCCGATACCAATCTCTATGAAGCCAAGAATTCGGGACGAAACCGGGTCTTCTGGTCGATTTTTGCGCCACACAAGGATGAGTGAAATGTCATCCCTCCCCGAACGGATCGCCTCCCATGAACCCATCGAAAACCCTGCGTCTGCGGATCAAGGATGCGCCTGTTGAGGAGATGATTATGCTACGACACAAAATTCCCGTTATCTTCCTGTGTTTGACGCTTTTCTCTGCCATCGTGCCCGCACAGGAGAACAAACCTGTCCATGTTGGGTTTGATGGGGAGTTCAGCCTGCTCAACAGTACCTCTGCCCAATCGATCGAACGGGGCATCCGTATCGCGCTTGACGAGATCAACAAAGCGGGCGGCGTGTTGAACGGCCGACCGATGAAACTGTTGACCCGTGACAACCGCTCCGTTCCGGCGCGTGGGCGGGATAATATCCGGCGATTTGCCAAAGAGGAGGATCTGGTCGCCGTAGTGGGGGGGCGTTTCAGTCCGGTCCTTCTCGACGAAATCGATCTGGTCCACGAATTGGGGATCGTATTACTGGATGCCTGGGGTTCAGCTGACGGCATTACCGAACATGACTACCGACCTAGCTATACCTTTCGCCTCTCTCTTCGCGACCGGTACGCCATGCCGGCCATGCTACGGCATGCACAAAAAAAGGGGGCCAAACGGGTTGGAATAATGCTGCCGAATACCGGTTGGGGACGAAGCAATGCCAAGGCAGCCCAGCGTTATCAAGACCGCGAATCAGCACCCAAGATCTTGAAGCCTGTTTGGTACAACTGGGGGGCAAAAGATATGTTGCGCCATTATCGTACACTGCAGAGCGCGGGGGCCGATGCGATCATCCTGGTGGCAAACGATATTGAGGGATCCCGACTGATCAATCAACTGGCTGCGGTAGATGATGACGAGATGCTGCCGATCATCAGTCACTGGGGGGTAACCGGCGGCAAAATGGTGGAAAATAGTGGAGCGATGCTGCACAAGCTCGATTTTTCCGTGGTTCAGACCTTCAGCCTGTTTACCGCTGATCCCCAGATCCGTAATCGGGTAATGAGCCGGGCCAAGCGGCTGTTTGGCATCCAAAGAATCGAGGATGTGGAATCGCCCGTGGGTTTTGGGCACGCCTATGACCTGATACACATCCTGGCCCGCGCAGTGAATATTGCCGGTGCCACAAACCGGGCCAAGGTGCGGGATGCCCTTGAACAGGTGCGCGACTATCAGGGGCTGACCGGTTCCTACGCACGCCCTTTCACACCTGAAAGCCACGATGCCCTCAAGCAGGAACAGGTATTCATGGCCCGTTACCGTGAAGACGGGGTCATAGTACCGCTCTCTCTTGGGCGCGAATAGGCCGCCATGAAGCTGGAATTCCTCAATACCATGCGCTTGAACCTGTCACAGAAGATCGCAGTGGGAACCGGCGTGCTGACATTGATCACTGTTGTCGTTCTTGGTGGACTCTCCTATCTGGCCATGCGGCAACAGATGAATGAGACCCTGCACGCCGAGATCAATGAGAGTGTCCAGGATCTGGCTCAGCGGCTGGATGATAAATTATCCGCAATGAACAGCACCCTGTCGTCTTTGTCGGAAAATACCCTGGTCGGCAATGCACTGGTGGATAACATTGGGAGGGAGATCTATCTGCGCAGCTTTCTGGCCGATTTTCGCCAGATCAACGACGTTCCCGTCACCGTTGCAGTGACCGACTTTCGCGGAATACCGTTTTCCCAGAACAATGAGAGCGCGCTTGTAGTGGCCGAAGAGTGGCTGGCAGCCGTTGTCGATTCAGGAGAGCGGCGTACCGCCATCGTTGTCGATCATGACAACTGCTATTTCGTATTGGCCGCCCCAGTGATCTTCGCCAACACCGGTCAACCGGAAGGAGTAGTCGTCATACAGTTTGCCGCTCATGAGTTGCTCAGATCACCGCTTTACCGGCCATCATCCTACTCTCGCTATCTTGAGGATGTGTTCACCTTTCGCTTTATCGAGACCATCAGTAAACAGCAAAAAACCAAGACCACTGGAAATGCCAAATCCAACTTTGTTGCAGCATCTGCTCCGGTTGGCAGATCAGGCATATTTGCATCGAATAAGATGGAAATCTCGGTCTACTCGAATCCTGAGGTTATTCCCGAGCATATCGACCGTTTATTGTGGGTCTATCTGATAACCGGGCTGGTTTCCATCTTCGTTCTGATCCCTGCCAGCCGTGTACTGGCAAACTCACTGACCCGGCGGTTACGGCAGCTGGAAATGGCTACTGGGGGGATCTCTTTCGACACCGCCCGTCATAACCGTCTGCCGGTGGATGGCTACGATGAAGTGTCACATCTGAGCAGGACATTCAACTCAATGCTCGATCGCCTGGAGAGTACCTACGTGGCACAGCGCGAGACAGGGGAGCATCTGAAAGGGGCTCTCACGTCCATGGAGCAGGCCAAGCGGGAGGCAGAGGCTGCGAGCCAGGCCAAGACTGAATTTCTGGCCAACATGAGCCATGAGTTGCGCACGCCTCTCAATGCCATCCTCGGTTTTTCCCAGGTGCTGGAAAAGAAGTGTCGACAGTGCCCATCACAGCAGAAAAATCTGGGTATTGTCATCCGCAGCAGCGAACATCTGCTGACCCTGATCAACGACGTGCTGGACATGTCTCAGATCGAAGCCGGAAAGATAACGGTCGAGAACGAAGTCATCAATCTCCATGAGTTGCTGGAGGATGTGGTCATGTTGATTCGGCCAAAACTGGAAGATAAGGGGCTCTGGTTACAACTCGAACAGGATCCTGAACTTGAACGCTATGTCCGGACCGATCCAGGCAAACTGCGTCAGATCCTGCTCAACCTGCTTGGTAATGCGGCCAAATATACCGACGAGGGGGGCGCCATCATTCATGCCCGCTCCCATGAAATGGGATCCGATACGGTTCACCTGGAACTGGAGATCGAGGATACAGGCAGGGGTATTGCGGAGCAGGAGCAGGCGCGGGTCTTCGAAAAATTTACCCAGATCAAGCGTAATCGGAGGCATAAAGAGGGTACTGGACTGGGGCTGTCGATCGCCAAGCGCTACGCCGAACTCCTCGGTGGTGAAATAGGTCTGCGAAGTGAGTTGGGTAAAGGGTCTGTTTTTTCCCTGTCACTTTCTGTTTCACGAGGTGAAATCGATGAGGTGGCGAAACGCTCAGACTACAGCAGAGTTATCGGGCTGGAACCGGGCCAGGTGGAATTTCGAATATTGATCGTCGAGGACAATAATGTGAATCGTCTTCTTCTGCGCAGCATTCTGGAGCGTGTCGGCTTTCAGGTGCGGGAGGCGGTCGATGGTGAACAGGGGCTGAAAGTGTTTTTCGAATGGCTGCCCCAGTTGGTGCTGATGGACATCCGAATGCCCCATATGAACGGTGATGAAGCCACCCGCAGCATCAAGGCGAGTCCAGCCGGACAGGCGTGTAAAGTGATAGCGGTCAGCGCAAGCGTATTCAGGGAGGGTAAGGAAAGGTTATTCGCCGCCGGCTGTGATGACTTTCTGAGCAAACCCTTTTGGGAATCCGATGTCCTTGCCCTGTTGGCACAGCATTTAGGGGTGCGTTACCTCTATGAGGGGGGGACTTCGAAAAAACGGGTTGTAGCGCGAAAACTCGAGCCGCCGGACCTCACCATGCTTTCTGGTGAGTGGCGCAGACGTTTTCACGCCGCCATCGAGCAGGGACAGGTGATGGAAATGGAGTCGCTGCTGGAAGAGATAGCACCCCATCACAAGGAGTTGTCGGAGCAGTTGTACCATCTGGTATCAAAATATGCATTCGACCGCTTGCTTGAACTGACATCTGAACACAATTGAACTCCCCCACTGCAAGCTGCGGGGGAATTGTTAACCCAAAGAGATTGAACAGCCCATTTGCAGGACTCTTAGACGCTTTCAATACGCCGCCGGTAGAAGATCGAATAGTAGCGCACACTGCCCGGTGCATGAGAGATCCAGCCGGAGAGCGCAAGAATCATCAGTAGTAGCGGCATCGACAGATCGGGCCACAGGGTGATGGCATAGAGCAATAGCAGTTTGAGCATGATCACATGCCCGCGCAACTGCAGCAGCCAGATACCGTTGGCGTAGATAAATAACAGCGACAATAACAGACCGCTAGCCAGACAAAGATCGAGATAAATACGCCAGGTTTCGTCCGCCGCCGCGTAAAGATAACCGCCTCCCACGCCGGCGATACCGATCAGATGGAGTATACGCAGACCGATATTGATCCAACGGTGTCCTGGAAGATAACGTGATTGAGAGGGAAATAGCATTTGCTTGAGACGGGGCATCGAACATTACCAGTTGATTTTAGTGTCACTCTTCACCATTCCGGCAGAATAGAAAAGTCCGTTTGCAGTCCGGCAATTTTCGAAACTGAGCGATCCGCGCGAACAGCTCGGAGAGTTTGAGAGACTATCCAGTGCCCGTCCGGAAACACTGTTTTCACCACGAAGCGTACGAAGAACACGAAGAAAATTCATGGTAAATCAATCTTTTACCTTCGTGCTCTTCGTGTCCTTTGTGGTTAGATGTGGGTTTCCGGATGGACACTATCTAGGGCCTGTTCCCCATCACGAGGTTTCCAGCGGCAGGACGACCTCGACCCTGACCCCTCCCAGTTCAGGAGAACGCCTGAATAGAATAGTGCCTTCGTAGAGCTTGACGATATCCCTGGCGATCGAGACGCCCAGACCATGACCCTCCACCGTCTCATCCAAGCGTACGCCACGACGGGTCAGACCGGCAAGCTCCTGTTCCGTCAAACCCGGACCATCATCCTCGATGATCATACGGACCCCCCCATCCAGCACCATTCTGCAGACCACCCTGGACTTCGCCCATTTACAGGCATTGTCCAGCAGGTTTCCCAACAACTCGAACATATCCTCCCGATCCCCAAACACGGGTATATCATCATCGGCCTGCAGTTGGATATCGAGCGCCCGGTCCCGATGAATCAGTTGCAGAGTCTTCGCCAGATCCGCCAGTTCCAGATGGGGATTGAAGTGCTGCCCCGATACCCCTTTCCCAGCCAGGCGGGCACGTTTCAACTCCCGCTCCATCAAGCTTCGGATACGCTCGATCTGCTCCCAGGCCTGGGCGTTTTTCTGTGCTAGCTCACGCCCTTCACTCACGTCAAAATATCGTGTCAGCAGGTTGAGCGGCCCCTTCAGCGCATGAGCAAGATTGCCGACGGCATTGCGCGAACGCTCCATGCGCTGAGTCAACAGTGACAGCAGATGGTTAAACTCCTGCACCAGAGGCAGTATCTCCAACGGCACATCTTCAGAGAGTTTTACTGTCTTGCCCTGCTCCAGACTACGGACGTCATCACGTACCGCTTCGAGAGAGTGGAAAGAGCGCCGCACCACCATACGCTGCACCAGTAACAGCAGCAACAGCCCGACAAATGCCAACAGGGCAAAACCCAGCTTGAATCGGTCACGCCGCGCCTGTATCGGAGACATATCCTCCGCCACCGCCAGGGTGATATCGATACCGGACTTATGGAATCCCTTGACCAGGATCAGCAGTTTCTGCCCCGCAGGCCCCTCTTTGTAAAGACGCTCTGCATCGCCGGGAGATAGGGTGGGAATATCCAGAAAATGGTCCCACAGGGAGCGGGATGTAAATACATCCCCCTCACCTAAACGAACAATATAATAGTGTCCGGAGAGCGGTTGGCTATAGACCTGATTCAAACGCCGCCAGCGCAGCTTTGTCCTGTCTGAATCCAGCACCAGCGCCGCCAATAGACTCTCTGTATCATGCTCAAGGCGGGAGGCGACGAAATCTTCCGTGAGCCCGCGCACAGACTGATTACCCACGACCCACAAAACCCCGATCAACAGGACGAGGCTGAGTCCCAGACCTATCTGCAGCCTGCGTTCCAGAGAGTTCATCCATCAACCGCCTTGAAGATGTAACCCTGGCCACGCCGGGTGACTATCCGCTCCCGTCCCAATTTATCGCGCAGGCGCCGCACATAGACCTCGATCAGGTTACTGTCCCGGTCAAAGTCCTGCTCATAGACATGTTCGGTAAGGCGTGTCTTGGAAAGAATCTTTCCCGGATTGAGCATGAAATATCGCAGCAACCTGAACTCCGTACCCGTCAGATCCAACGCCTCTCCACCGGGCAGCGTTACACGCTGACGCTCCTCATCCAGTTCCAGCCCGGCACACTGCAACGATTCACCGGCCATGTCGTGACTGCGCCTCAACAGCGCCAGGATTCGCACAATCAGCTCTTCCACATGAAACGGCTTGCCCAGATAGTCATCCGCACCGGCTTTGAAACCATCCACCCGTTCGTGCCATGCGTCCCTTGCGGTGAGGACGATCACAGGCACCCGGTTGCCATTGCGCCGCCAGTTGGAGAGCACCTCCAGGCCTGGACGCAGGGGAAGGCCAAGGTCCAATACCACCAGATCGTAGGGCACTTCGTTGCCCATGAACTCCGCATCCACCCCATTATCGGCAATATCCACGGCAAAACCGCGATGCTCCAGGTCGGGTTTCAGTGACTCCGCCAGCAACCCATCATCCTCGACCAGTAACAGACGCACGGCTCAATCCTCTTGTTCAGACTGAATGAGTTGTCCGCTCACCGCGTCGACCTTGAGTTCCCAAACGACACCCTTCTCATCCAAGATCTCGATCTCGTAGATATAGCGGTCATCTTCAGGCTCGAACTCAACCTCCAGAACCCGTCCGGAATAGTGCCTCCGCACAGTTTGCAGAATCGTCTCCAGCGGCTGTATCTCGCCCCCCTGGACCAGGCGGCGGGCCTCCCGGTAGTCATCATCGGCACCGGCTCCGCTCACCAGCAGAGCGAGACAAACAGCAACAACCAGGGCTCGTCTATTCAACATGGTGCAATCTCTCAGTCATCCCAGTGCCCGTAACCGGGAATTTTTATCTCATGCTCATTGAATGAACCCTGCATCGCCCGGGCATGGCAGGCATTGCAGTTACTGAAGGAACTGACCTGTGGATTCCCCTGTACCAGTTTTTGGGGCAGTTCATTGTGCTCGTGACGAAAGAAGCGTGTCTCAGTAATCCGCAACGAAAAATCTCTATCTCCCTGCGAACCCATAATTCTGTTGGGCAACCCGGCATGCACCCGTCCTGCGGCATTATCGAGGAGATATTTCCGAATGAACATCGCCTCCTCGTTCGGCAGCTCGGCACTCTCGCCAAAATGGTCGGCCAATCCGGACATAATGCCCTCCCAGGATTGGGCGGGCAACAGGCCCGGTTGATAGGGGAAGTGGCAACCCCCGCACTCCTCTACATATCGCTTTGATGCCTTTGAAGGCACACCCGACCTGGCTTCATTGGACCAGCGGGAAAAGTAGCCCTCGTCATCATCACCCATTACCTGCCCACAGCCACCCACCGCAACAGCAGCCAAGACTATGGCACTCAACTTGTAAAAAAATTTCATCTCTTTTCCTCACTCGATCTTCGGGTACTATTGACTCGATAAATAGACGAGCAGGTCGCCCTTCTCCTGTGATGAGCATTCACGACCCATCGTCCATTTGCAGTTTCTGATGAACCACTTTTCCACTTTGCGCTGATCGGTGAACCGTTTTGGATTGACCGATGGCGCCAGCGGCTCGATCACCTTGCCGGTGCGAATATGTTTGCCCGGCAGTTTCAGATTATTGCCATGACAATCCACACAGGAGCGTTGCCGGCCACTTTGCCGGTGGTGCAAAATCTTATTCCACAACGCCTTACCCACCTCACGATTGAAATCCTTAGCACCTTGAGACTGGTAAAGCGCCTTCAACGCCTCCACCGAATCAGCCTTTACGGCGGGCACCATCAAGAGGGCCAGTGAAGCGATCACTGCTATCGAAAAACCCTTCATCTCTCCAGCCTCCCACCGTGCAGTCCGGCATTGCCGGCTTTCCACTCTTCAACAGTGTCATCTTCCGCCCGCTTCCAGCCGGTCACCATTGCACGCACCAGATTTTCATTGTGAACAAGCGTGCCGACCATTACACCCGCAACATGCACCACCACCAACAGCAGGGTGAAATTGGCGAAGAACTCATGGACCTCCTCCAGCATCTTCCAACCAAACTGACCCACTCCTGAAAACCAGGCGGCCATCGGTCCCGCACCTTCGACACCATAGGCGCCCAAACCGGTTACTACGGTTATCATGAGGCTCAACAACAGGGCAATGATCATTGCCCCGCCTGCTGGGTTATGTCCGATATGACGCTTTGCCTGCAGTACGGACATCTCCTTGAGATAGGTCTTTACCTCTGCGACCGGCCTGATAAAGTCACTAAAACGCGCAAAACGCGGACCTATGAATCCCCAGGCCAAACGAAACAGCAGCAAAACTCCAATCAGATACCCGGCCCAGGAATGGACCATCATCCAGTCGTCTTCAGTTGAATAAGCGATCACGAAGGCTGCAACCAGGCTCCAGTGAAACAACCGTATCAGCGGATCCCAAACTTTTATCTTTTTCTGTTCATTCATCTCCAAACCTCATCTATTTTCATCTTGTAGGCTGATCCTAGATCAGCAAAATGAAATCAAACTGAATCTGAGCAACAAAATTCAGACAAAAAAAACACGGGCACATGGCCCGTGTTATTCAGTAACTCCGCATGTACGGGGTCAGTGCATCTCCCGCCCCCTCCTACTAATTAACCCCATTCGGATTCCGCTCCATCACCAGGCGGTTGGGCCTGTTATCAATAACGACGTCGCCTTACCGGCTACGGCGACCTTTGCGGGAGTCCCGTCCACGTTCCATGGGAGAGTCGAGGATCATATCCACGTCATCCTGCTCCATTATTTGGGATTCATAGGCCACACCCAGGCTCTCTATCTGCCGTACGAATGCCCGCAGGTGGTTACGGGAACCCCGCATGAGATTTTCATAGACCTGGATCAGATCCGGGTGGGTCGATTCGGCAATGGCCCTCTGCAGATCGAGGATATCGATCTCCTCAATCTTGGCCCCGACAATGAGGGCGGCGAGAAGGGACTCAGCCCCTTCTGCGGTCAAAGCTGTATAGAGCGCGGCCAGCTCAGGATTGACAAACGCACCCACAGAATCGTCTATTACAGGATCGAGTAACGCATATCGGTTCAGCAGAACTGCCAGACTATCCATGTGTCGCTGTTCCGACGTTGATATATTGTAAAAGACCGGTTGCGGCCACTGCTTCGAGAGCGTCCGGTAGACATCCCTGGCGAGCTTCTCCTCCTCCCGCATAAACAACAGATCGGCTGCTTCCGCATCACTCAGCTGTTCAATCACTTGAATCTGGGCATCACTTTCAACCTGAGACTGTGTCTTCCAGCTTGCCTGAATGGGCGCTGAAACGAGCAAGGAAACAATAGCGGCGGTAAGTATAGACTGTTTGGTATTCATGACTGGCACCTGCAAGTTGGCCTCCTGGTCCGGAGGTCTGGAACGTTACGCTAGTATTAGTTTATAACGATAAACTGAAACAAACCTGAATAGGAGTCGCTTATACGCCTATGCAGTGCGTACTGGATCACATAAATAACAGTTAATTAATAAAGGTGATTCGTTGCACGAAAAATGGGCGAACCTAGGGTGCGCCGTGATGCTTGAGCTTGTAAAAACCAAGTTTACCGGGTTGAATTAAGTCCATCGCATTCATTCATAAATTCTTCCAGCACCTCCTCGTCGATCATCAGCTCTTTAATAGAGTTATCCCTACAGACCATGCTCTCCTCGGATTGTTCTGTCTCCAGCCCTAAATACCGGGTAAAGGTGATATATGACGCGAGTTTGAGGGCACTGCATAATCCCTCTTGTTCCGTCGTCAGGCCGATCCCTTCAGTTACGGTATGATGAAAATAGATGGCAGAACATACATTTTCCGGCAGCTTCCAGTGTTTGGCCAGTAAAAAACTAATCGCAGGATGAGATGCTCCAAACCTCTCCCTCTCCAGATTCGGCAGAGAGATCGCTTGCAACCGGTTTTCTTCATAGAACGATTTGTACTCAGGAAACCGCTGCATCAGGAATATACTGCCCACCTCGTGGAAAAGCCCAGCCATATAGGCTTCTCCGGGATTTATGGTTTCAAAGTGGCCCGCGATCACTCCGGCGTTGGTTCCAATCGAGTGAGAGACTTCGGAGAGATATTCAAACTCTGACATACTTGATTCCAGGGCGTTGCGCAGCGCCACACGGATAATCGTGTCCTTCAGTTGTTTCAGGCCCATGAGTCGGATCGCATGCTCAATCGACATTATCTCGGCCCTGAGGTTGAAGGCAGGTGAGTTGATTGTCTTCAGTATATTGGAGGCCAGTCCAATATCTTTGCGGATCAATTCAGCCACTTTATTGTCGTCCGGCCATAGACGGCCCAGTTCGTCGCTGATCTCCAGCAACAGGTTGGGTGGTGTGGGTATTGAAAGTCCTTTTATTATTATGCGAGCTTTGCGTAGCTCTTCAGTGTCGATAATGGGGGGCATGTGTGTAACTTCTCCACATTTACATGTTTACAATTCAAAGTCCCGGCATATAGAAGGCTGGAAGCACTCTAACGTACGCCCTATACCATTATCGGCTCACTGCCTGATATCTTTAGACTCTTCGGCGTTTTGATTTGAAATCGCGCAGAACCTACGCCTGTACTAAGGAGAGCGCTGGAGAGCGATGGGACTGGTGGAATTAGGATTAGGATTCTTCTACAGATTAGGGAGAAGCAGACGGGCGTTCAGGCCCTAGGACTGTATCAGGATGATATTCAATGATCACTCAGGAATGGTTGAGGAAATTATTCAGCCCGGCAATGAGAGGGTCAAGTTCAGTGGTTACCTTTTTCAATACCTCAGAGATCTCATCGTCTGAATTATGTTCATTACAAGCCATTTCCAGCTCCTGAGCTGCATCCCTGAGGGTGGTTGCGCCAATGTTTGCTGCAGAACCTTTTAAGCTATGAGCTGCACGGACAGCCCCATTCGGATCATCACTCTGCTGTTCCATAAGGAAATCATTGAGGAAGCCATGCTGGCTATCACGAAACATGGTCAGTAGTTTTATGAAGAACTCAGGTCTGTTCCTCGCAATTTCAAGACCTTTGTCTATATCAATACCTGTCAGTTTATGGAAAGGATAGCTTGTCTTATACTCTTTTTTCGCAGAAGAAATTTCCACTTTTTGTGGTTTATTGGGAGATATCCATTTTGCCAGAACAGTGAATAACTCATTCACATCCAGCGGCTTGCCTATGTGGTCATCCATCCCTGCCGCTTTCGCCTTGGCTCTGTCACTTTCCATGATGTTGGCAGTCATGGCGATGATGGGAAGTTCTTTGAATTTAACCTGATTACGGATTATTCGAGTAGCAGTATAGCCGTCCATGACCGGCATCTGTATATCCATTAATACGCCATCGAAATGCTCCTTCTGTAAAATTTCAACAGCCTCTTTACCATTCCAAACCGAGGTGATAATAAAACCCCTGTCACTGAGCAACTCTTTTGCCAACTCCTGATTGATCTCATTGTCCTCTACCAGTAAAACCCTGATACCGGAAAAGTCGTCGATCTGTTTGTTCTTTGTATCCAGATCTGTTTCCTTATGCTGCTCAGGGTCACCGGCTTCCAGTTGCACTGTAAAGTGAAAATCCGAGCCTTTATCTGGTTGACTCACTACCCAGATCTTACCTCCCATCAATTCAGTCAATCTTTTACTGATAGTCAATCCTAGCCCTGTACCTCCATATCGGCGACTGGTTGAACTGTCAGCCTGGCTAAAGGATTGAAACAATTTTTGCTGATGCTCCGGCGTAATACCGATACCGGTATCACTGACACAAAAATGCAGTGTAAGTTGCTTGTCCTTTTGGTTCTCCAGTTTTGCACTAATGGATATACGTCCCTGTTGAGTAAATTTAACAGCGTTGTTACCCAAATTAATCAAAATTTGTCCAAGCCGTAACGGATCACCAATGAGTTCATCCGGAATATCATCCGCGACCTCTAAGATTAACTCTAGATTCTGTTCAGCTTCCTCGATCCCAATAAGATTTGAAACATTATCCAGCACAGATTGTAATTGAAAATTTACTTTTTCTATTTCCAGCTTTCCGGCTTCTATCTTGGAGATATTAAGAACATCGTTGATGATGCCAAGCAACAATTCGGCTGAGTAGTGTACTTTTCTAATGAAGTTATGCTGTTTTGGATTAAGATCGGTTCCCAGTGCCAGTTTTGACATACCGATTATGGCATTCATCGGCGTGCGGATTTCGTGACTCATATTGGCAAGGAAGTCACTCTTTGCCTGTGCAGAAGCTTCCGCAGCCTCTTTCGCTTCTGCCATTGCCTGTTCGGCCTGTTTTCGCTCGGTGGTATCACGCATGATGCCTACAAACATTTGCTTGTTTCCCACCAATAGCTCGCTGACCGACAGCTCCATTGGGAAGGCATCACCGTCCTGCCGCAGACCTTTTATCTCGACTCTGCCGCTTATAACCCTTGATTCCCTCCCAGGGAGATATCGAGCCAGGTAGCTGTCATGTTTTGAGCGCATTGGTTCAGGCATTAGCATATTGATGTTGTTGCCGATAACCTCAGATGCATCATAACCAAATAAAATCTCTGCAGAGGGGCTGAAAATCTCTACAATTCCCTTACCGTCAATCACAATGATGCCGTCAGCGGCACTGTCGATGATGGCTCGCGTGCGTTCTTCACTCTGTTTCAGTTCACTGGTTCGCTGTTCCACCCGTTGTTCCAGCTGAGCTTGGGCCTTTTGCAGTGAACGATTCGCCTTCTCAGCCACCTCTTTAGCATTTTGCAACTCGCGCGTACGTTCTTCTACGCGACTTTCCAGCTCCCTGTTTTTCTTTTTAATATCGTTGATCAAGTCATTGAAATGGTACGCCAATGCACCCACCTCATCATTGGTTTTTATTTTTAGAGGTTCTTCATTTTGCTGCTCTGGAGACTCATTGGTAAACAGGAACAGTCGATGTAGCGGCTCAAGCAGTTGTTGAGAAAATCGCCAGCCAAACAGTGCGATAAGAAAAAACAACAGCGCAAACAGCAGCTCGAATTCGTGTAAAAGCTCATCCTGTATCTTATCCAACTGCCGTGCAGGAATGGTGAATAGAATTGAGCCCTCCTGAATCGGGTCCATCAATTTCAGTCTGCGCGCGTAGGTGAAATAGGAGATATCATTATACAGCAGCTTACTGATTGAATCAGGACGCTGGAGCATGGATTGATAGTCGGTCCACTGCATGGGAATAGTCTTTAATCGTCTGTCTTCACGATTAAAGGTTGAGGCCATAATGGCTCTGCGCCTGACCATGCTCAGACCGACACCAGCATCTTTGCTGAGATTATTTATAAGAGGGTCATTGATCGCATAACCGACCAGAATAACAGCCTTGAGATGACCTTTATCGATATCTGATAATAGTCGACCTGAGGAATAGATAATAAAGTTATCCAGCTCCTGCAGGATGGAGGTACCGACTTCCCCATCAAGAATAGCCTCACGCACTATGAGATGAGACATACGGGATTTTCCAAGCTGTAACGGGTCTTCCGAGTGGTAGATCACCCGCCCGTGAGAATCCAATAATACGGCGATATCCGCACTGGTCTCTTTTGCCAGTGCATCCATCTCAGTTGTGATAGATGCAGAGTCCTTCACATCTATGGCAGCATGCAGGTCTGGGTGCAGTAAAAAGTGATTGGCACCATTTAGACCCATTTGACCGATTTGAGTAAATGAATTTTCAGCCATGTTACCGGCAGTCTGGAACTGACGGATTAACAACTCACGAAAGTCCTGCTCTGCAACGTAGCGGGCACCGAAAAGACCCACCAGTAAACCGAAGAAGAGTACTGCTGAGAACAGCGCGACAATACGAAAATCGAGTCGCCGGTAAAATGGAACCTTTATCATGTGCTCATGGGTTGCTTATTCTTCATTTACCATAAAAATCAGCATAGGCATTAATTGCCCAATCCAGGCTTCTATCTGAATGACATCCTGCATTCTGGCAGGAGTTGGGCATCTTGTTTCCTTTTGATGATTCTGGCTTGACGATTTTAAAAGCGTGGCTGCGCAAGCTGAAGAAGCCACCGGTTTTTACGATACGAGGCATATGGCAATTGGGGCAGCCAACCTGCTCTGAAGGACAGGGGAAATGACGTTCATTATTTTGCGCCATTGACATTACATGGCAATTGCCGCAGACAGTAGCACCACCCCCAAAGCCGGGCTGTTTTTTATCATGACCATGCGGCTCGTGACAGGAGACACAGGTAACGCCAAAACGCGCACTGTTCAGATCAGGTTTGTCGTTGCCATTGGCATGGCGATAATCAGTGGAGTGGCATTGCAGGCACTCTTTGGTTAGTGGGCCACGTTTACTCTCTTCATCTCCGTGACTTTCCAGCAAATTAGTCAGCGCTTTGGAATGTTTAGACTTGTTCCAGTCGCTGAATTCCTGGTGACGATTTTTTGAGAGCCCGTTACCCCACCAGTTTTTACCCTTTTTATCGTTTATTGGAGTCGATGGATCAAAAGTCGTTTTACTCAAGTCATCACCGGGAGTGAAGCCGGTAGGGAAGTTGAACTGGGTGCCCTTGATGACATCACCACTGGCAGTAGTGCCTCGATTATGGCATTGACCGCAGACAGATGCAGATACGGAGCGGATAATATCCCCTTCCTCCTCGCCCTCATCTTCAGCGCTCTCTTCCTCATGACAGATATTGCAGGGCTTTGTGTGTTCAGTGGTTTCATGCTGGACATGGCGGCTTCCAGGACCATGACAGGCTTCACAACCAATGCCGAATTCAGCAAATTCAAGTGTGTTGGGATCAAAACCTGTAGTGTGACAGCCATTGCATTTGTATGACATCGGCGTCTCATGCCAGTCATTCACCTTATAGGGTACCCAGCGTTTCTGCATGACATACCACTTGGCTGGAAACGGGTAATATTCGCCGTCAATCATACGGGCGTAAACCTGCTCCCATTTGCTGCCGAGCACAAACTCAATGTCCTCTTTTTTAAAGGTGACAGCAGGGTCTCCACTGTTAAAGTCACCTAAAATTTTGGCATCGGGAGAACTTACCGGGAGAAACATATAGGGGTGAAGCGTATTTTCACGCCATGAACTGTATTCATTGCTGTGGCACTCCTTACATTTCTCAGAAGTGACATAGCGCATCTCTTCTGAAACTTCGTAGTGCATATAAGCAAAGGCAGAAATTAAAACCAACAACACCAGTAGTGTTAATTGGAGAAATATTTTTTTCCTAACTTGAAACATAATTAATGAATAGTAATTTGATTTCTCGATGAGCAGCAGACTTGGCCATACCGCCCCCTGTTAGCACCTGAAACCGGTGCATTTGAAACGATCCGTTTCGACATTTCCTCTTTTGTGAGCAGAAGATCAACCAGGCGCGTCCGTTACTCAAAACACCGTTCACAAGCACAAACAGCCACGCAATGGCGCGACTGAAAGCGGTCTGACGTCTGCGCCAATAGAGGTGCCGCCGAAGCAGATTAACAGAGCGTCTTACCAGATGGGCCATCTCCTATCCCCCATCCAACATTGCCAGACCATCCATGATCTCTTCAAAACCGGCGTGAAATGCGGCCATTTGAGCCGTCGCTGCCTCCGGGTCATTCGCATGGCAAGCCGCTTCTATGGCCGCAGCCTGTTCAGAGAGCTTTTTGGCGCCAACATTGCCGCAAGTACCCTTGAGCCGGTGCGCCAGCAACCTGGCCTCTTCATTATCCCCCTGCTCCAGCAACGACGCCATCTTCTCCGCGCTGGCACTGTGCTGCTGCCGAAACATCAGGAGTACCTTTTTATAGGAGGACCATCTGCCGCGCAGTCTCTGCAAGCCGTCGGCCAAGTCGATGCCAGGCAGAGAGTCTGGAGGTGTTTCCGCCGCAGACGTGGTTACCGGTTCAGGCCCAGCCTCTTGTTCCGGGGTTGAATGCGCATCTGACAGCGGTGCTGGTTTCGGCCGCTTCGTCTGTCGCAGTATCGCAGCAACCAGGTCATCAGCATCGAAGGGTTTGGTCACATGCTCCACCATGCCGGCGGCAAGACAGTGCTGCCGTTCCTCTCCCAGCGCGTGGGCGGTAAGCCCGATCACCGGTAACGCAGAGGTGAACTTATGGATGCGTCGAGTCGCCTCGTAACCGTCCATCACGGGCATTTGCACATCCATCAAAACGATATCAAAGGCGGTGACTCCCAGCTCCTTCAAGCGTTCCAACGCCTGATGGCCGTTTTCGGCGAAAACCACATGGGCACCTTCGTGTTCGAGCGTATCCTTGAGGATGAGCCTGTTCATCTCCACATCTTCCGCCGCCAACACATGAATTCCCTTGAGACGGGTGCCTGTTTTCTCCAGTTTCCGGATCTCACGTTCGGTATCGGGAGCCGTCTCCACCAATGGAAGGCAGAGGGTGAAAGTGCTGCCCCTTTTCGGCTCACTTTTTACGCTGATATGCCCATCCATCAGGTTAGCCAGATTATGGCTGATGGCAAGTCCAAGGCCGGTGCCGCCAAAACGTCGCGTGGTGGATGTGTCACCCTGGTCGAAGGGCGTAAACAGACGCGACATCTGTTCACTGTTCATACCAATGCCTGTGTCAATCACGTTGAAACAGGTTTGCTCACCCTGGCGGCCAATCTGCAACTGCACCTCGCCCTCCTCGGTGAATTTGACCGCATTGCTCAATAGGTTCAGCAGTACCTGGCGCAATCGCAGTGAATCGCCCGCCACCCAGGCTGGCAGAGCAGGGTCAAGATGGAGGGAGAACGCCAGCCCTTTCTCCCCGGCTTGGCTCGCCACCAGGCTGACAGCATCCTCCACGATTGCGGCCAGCCTGAAGGGTTGGTTCTCCACTTTGACCTTGCCGGACTCCAGCTTGGAGAGATCGAGGATGTCGTTGAGGATGCCCAGCAGGTGCTGTCCGGAGTTGAGGATATGATGAAATCTCTCCGTGTTCTCCGACTCCTTACTATCACGCTGCCCCATTCTTGCCAGCCCCAGTACGGCGTTGAGTGGCGTGCGGATCTCGTGACTCATGTTGGCGAGAAACTCCGATTTCGCCCCTGCTGCCGCTTCAGCCCTCTCTTTCGCTTCAGTCATCGCCTGTTCAGCAGCCTTGTGTTCAGTGATGTCTTGCACGGCGCCGTGGGCGGTAATGGGCTGGCCTTGTGCATCAAAGACAATTTCGGCACGCTCCCGCACCCACTTGGCTTTGCCTTCCACAAGAATGCGATGCTCGATGTCGTAGGGGGCGCCTTTCAGGGCATCATGCCACGCAGCCATAGTGTGATCACTATCATCCGGATGAACAAAACCGACAAAGTCCGTCAGGCTCACCTGTGTGCCGACGGGAACCCCGAAGATGTGATAGGTCTCGCTGGACCAGGTCAGTTGACTGTCGGCCATATCCACATGCCAACTGCCCACATGGGCAATTGTCTCGGCGCGCGCCAGGCTGGCTGAGCGTTCGGCCACCAGATCTTCCAGGTGCAGACGGTGGCTCTCCAACTCCTGTTCCGTTCGTTTGCGCTCTGTGATGTCTTCCGAGATTCCGAGTAGATATTTTGCTTCGCCGTTTTTACCTCGAATGACAGTCTTGCGGGTGTGCAGAATCCGTGTCCCTTTGGGTGTTTCAATGGGCTCTTCAGATATATCCAACTGCTTTCCCGATTCCAACACCTCCCTGTCTTTAGCAGTGAAGAAATCGGCTTGTTCCTGCGGAAAAAAGTCATAGTCATTCTTGCCGATAAGATCCTTGCAAGGCATCCCAAGCAGTGTTTCACCTGCCTGATTGAAACGGACAAACCGAAGTTCTTTCGCATCCTTGACAAAAAGCATGTTGGGAATGTTTTCAATGATTGTGTCGAGTTCCTGTTCGCGATCCTGAAGCGAGTGCGCAATTTTATTGCGCTCGGTAACGTCAATCAGCGTGCTTTGCATGCCAGTGACCTCACCCTCTGAATCAAACACTGGCCTGGAGTTGTTTAGTACAGTAATGATACTCCCGTCTTTACGCACCAGTCTGTGCTCGAAATTGACAATCCTTCCCCCGGCAAGGAGATGTTCCTGGGCAGGCTGAACAGCACCCTGATCGGCATCAACTTCCGGGATACTCATGTTAAGCAGTTCGTTCCTGGAGTACCCCAATAATTCAATACCTGCCTCGTTTGTGTCGATAAAGTTTTTATCCCTGTCGAAAACATATATTGCAGCTACAGATTCGTTGAATATCCCACGATATTTACTCTCGCTTTTCGCTAACACTTCATTCAGTTCACGATAGCGCGCCTGGCTCTTCAGCAGATCCGTTTCAGCCTGTTTGCGCTCGGTTATATCAATACCCAAGGGCACCAGCCAGGCTACCTTACCCTGTGAATCGGTAACAGGTTGCAAGGAGAACTCGGCGATGCGTATTCCCCATTGTGTTTTGTAGGTTGTCTCAAATTGAATTGACTCTCCTTTCACCGCACGCTGCACCGCCTCACGCATCTTCTCCTGGAGTTTTTCATCATGGGAAAATACAGGGGCGTCCCACATGGGGCGACCCAGAATCTCTTCTGGGCGCGTATTGTTCAGCTCCAGAACCACATCGTTGGCAATCAATACTGTGCCCTGGCTGTCTATCATGCCAATGAGCAGGGCTGGATTATTGAGCATGGCGTTCAACTTGGCCTCACTATCCTGTAACGCCGCAGTGCGTTCAGCCACAGCATCCGCCATGCTGTTGAAATCGCGGGCGAGCTGGGCCAGCTCTTTCGGGCCGGACTCGGGCGCTCTCTCCGAGTAATTTCCTACCGCAAGGGCCTGGCTGGTCTGCATCAGCCGCCTAAGCCGGATGTTGATACGCCTCTCGAAGAAAATCAGCAGGATCAGGGCAATCCCCAACCCTCCCGCCTGTAAAAGCAACTGTTCCCTCTGAATGTTGGCATACGTCTCCCTGATTGACGAGATATCCAGACCAAAATGCAGTGCACCGATCCTATGCCCACCCAACAGGATTGGCTGAACCGCATGCACCATTAGCGCGTCGGGCAGCGGCCCGGAATCACCCCAAGCGGAGGGTATGGGGTCAGGCGTATCAATCGTCTGTAGCAGGATGCTGTTATTCTCGTCCAGCAGGGCAAGATAGACGATTCCCTCTCCATCGCCCGTGACCAGCTCTTTCAGATATGCGCGCAGGGTCTCCATGCCCTCAGGCGTGGTGTGCGGAACAACGACCAGGTTCAGCAATTTAGAGGTCTTCAACAGCTCATCGCGCAGATGTTCCACCGCCTCTGACTCCATTGCGCGCCGAATGCTGACAGTTTCCAGCGTGACCAGGGTCAATAGCACCAGGGCGACACCGGCAATCATCTGGAAGCGCAGGGAAGTGAAACGAAAAATAGACAACGTTTTTACCTCAGAAGATGAAATCCAGACTCAGGGTGAACAGCCAGTCGCTATCCGGATTGGCGTAATCGTAGTCCGGGGCGTGGTTGTAATAGAGGCCCCAGCTGTTTTTATCCGGCTGGACCCAGTCGGCCTGGAACTTGAGTGTGGTCTGTTCGGTGATTTCCCGTGACAGACCCAGCGCCAGGCTGTTTGTATCATAGCGGCTGGAGGCCAATAGCACGTCTACCTGCGGCTGCAGGAATCCTGCGCGACTGTCACTGTCCGGGCCGCGGGTCCAGCGCCGGGCGAGGGTTGAATAGGGCATCCAGGGGCCGAACCGTCTGCCCAGGGTGACGTAAGCGCCATACTGATCGCGGAAGAAACCTTCGATGGAGCGGTAACCGAATTCAGCCATGGCCAGCCAGTCGTTCTGCTCATGGCTCATACCGAGACCAAACAGATGTGTTGCGGCCTGATCGATAGCCAGATCATCGGCCAGTTGCGCGCCGTCCGGCAATACCAGAGCGCCCAGAGCACCGAAAAGCGCCTCGACATCAGCGCTTGTAAAGCTTGTTTTACTGTAGCCATAGCCGAGTTTGAGCTGCGTATTGCGATCCCGCAGCGTCAGGTTCAGGAAAGTGCCATTTGCTTCGATGGGAAAAGTTTCCCTGCTGTTGGAAGTCACCACATCAAAGGCAATGCGGGTGATACCCCCGTGCCACTCTGTCTGCCAGCGGCCGAAGCTGCCCTCGTTTATGATCTCCAACCCATCCTGGGAAAAGGTCGGCAGCAGACCATAGACCTCCAGCGGCGGCCGTACCCAAGGCATTGCGTAGCGCACCTGGCGGTTTTCGGCATGCAGGAAGGCGTTGGTGGGCATGCGTCCGAGTCGCAGTGTCAAAGCATCTGTGGGTCGCCAGCGCAGCTGGGCCAAAGTGACATCTGGCTTGAAGTTGCGCTCTACGTTGCGGTCGGCAACGATTTGCAGAGCGAAATCGAGCGATTCGTTCAAACCCAGATCAAGTTGTACGCCCAACGTGGAGTCGAGTCCGGCATCACAGCGTCTGGTTCGGCCGGGTCCCTCAGGCTGATCATTGATGACATAGTCCGCCGTATCGCTGCTGAAGCAGGAGAGGCTTGCCGTACCGAAACCTCCAACATAGGTTTCAATCGCAAAACCGGAGCAACTCAAGGTCAGCAGGATTGCAGCGAGTGATAACCTGATCCATACAAGTTGCTTGTTCATTCCTGCTCTCCCTGTTCCGTGGACAGCAATACCTTACTGTGAGCAGGCAGCTGGTCGATTGCAACATAGGTAACGGCACCCGGTTTATCATTGAGCACCTGTTTTACGTCTGTTTTCGAGATGCGAGCGGGAGGGCGGCCACGACCGGTGAATACCTGCTTGGCCCAGTGAGCGCGCACGCTGGCAGCCGACAGGCCGATGACGTCACGATAAAAGCGCTCACGCAGCGGCTGTTCACTCCGATCAATGGGGATCAGCCGGGAGTTGGTGGATCCCAGGCCCAAAAAGAGGTTGGCCGCCTCCTCCCGGGTCAATGTGGTTACTTCCGCATCCTGCTGCGCCACAATCAGAATGCCTTCGGCGGCAGCAACGGAAACAGACAGGGAAAGCACCAGCGCGCTGGTTATGGCGATCCCGATAAATCGCGCGCAGAGAAATAGAGGCAGATGGATTCCGCTCATTTTTCCACTCTAACCATTGATGTATTGTCATGACCTTGCATGGACAGTTCTCTCTTCGTCTAACTGATAGTTATTTTTCGTTTTTGCCCGACTTCACTTGTCAGAATCCAAACCAAACATCAATCTGTGCACCACAATTTTTATAAATATTTCCAGTGTGATGCGAGGACTTATTTAGCAGTCACCTCGACTTGCTCGACAAGTGCAGCCAGCACCTTTTCCAGGGCCGCTGCCAGTTCGTTGGTAACGGGATCTGTTGCAGCGTCGCCCTGTTTCGCATTGGTCTCGACCTGGGTAGCCAGTTGATGCAATCTGTTTGCTTCCAGGTTGCCTGCGATACCTTTCAGGCCATGGGCGAGAAAACTCAATTGCGTGCTGTCGTGAGCATGCATCGCCTGGCGCAGTTTATCCGGCGTCTCCTTACAGCTGTTGAGCGCGGTTTGCGCCAGTTTCGTGATGAAGCCTTCACGCCCTCGATAACGTTTGCGCAGCGCCTCCCAATCGACCGGGGGATCCCCACCTTGGGATATGGGTTGGTCAGAGAGATTCTCACTCAACGACGGATACTCCACTGTGGTATGAGAAGGCATATCTGATGCACTGCTTGAAACATGCTGTAGTATGGCATTGACCAATTCATCTGCATCTATGGGTTTCGCCACATGATCGACCATCCCGCATGTCAGGCAGCGGGCCTTCTCTTCAGCCAGCGCATGTGCGGTCAGTCCGATTACGGGTAATTTCGCTGACAATTCGCGTATCCGCTGCGTTGCCTCATAGCCGTCCATGACCGGCATCTGAATATCCATCAGCACGACATCAAAAGCATTTTCCCCCTGTTCCTGTAGCAGGTCCAGCGCCTGCTGTCCGTGTTCTGCAAATACGACCTCGGCACCTTCCTGATCGAACAGGTCGGCCAGAATCAGCCGATTGACCTCTATGTCCTCTGCAGCCAGCAGGCGTACCCCCTTCAGACGCTGGCCAGTTACTGGAACTGCCTGCGCTGCAGCATCGGGCACAGCTGTGGCAGGCTCCAGAGGCAGATTCAGAATAAATTCGCTGCCTTCGCCCAAACGGCTTTTTACCTGGATATCGCCCCCCATCATCCTGGCCAGGTTGATACTGATCGACAGGCCCAGGCCGGTTCCGCCAAAACGGCGTGTAGTGGAACTGTCTGCCTGCTCAAAAGGCTGAAACAACTGGGCCAGCTGATTTTCCGCCATCCCGACCCCGGTATCGCTTACCCGAAACAACAGGGTTTGATTCTGTGCCTCGACAGTCAGTCTGATCTCGCCCTGCTGCGTAAACTTGACGGCATTGGAGAGCAGATTGAGCAGGATCTGCTCCAGTCGCAGCGCATCGCTTTTCACCCACAATGGTAATCCATCGGCAAGATCGAGATGAAACGACAACCCTTTCTCCTGCACCTGGCCCTTTACCAGGCTGGCTGCTCTATCCACTGAGGCAATCAAGTCGACTGGGCGTTTTTCAATCACCAGCTTGCCGGCCTCTATCTTGGAGAAATCGAGGATATCGTTGACCACCCGCAAAAGGTGCCGGCCGGAGACAGTGATCCGTGCAAATATCTCCTGTGCTTTCTCGGTGGTAACTCCCCGCTCACCGATCTTCGCCAGACCCAGCACCCCATTCAGTGGGGTGCGAATCTCGTGACTCATGTTTGCCACGAAATCACTGCGAACCTTTGCCAGGCGTTGGGCCTCGGCCAGCGCCGTCTGTGTAGCGTGCTCCGCCAGTTTGAGACTGCTGATGTCCTGCACTGTGCCTAGCGCGGAGATCGCCTGTCCCCGGTCATTAAAGTGGATCTCTGCCCGCTCCCGCACCCATTTTTCTTTGCCGTCCACGATTATACGGTGTTCGATATCGTAGGGTGCACCCAACTGTGAGGCATCCCACGCATCCAGTACCCGATCAGTATCCTCAAGATGCAGGGCCGCGACAAAATTCCCCAGACTGACCGGTGAATCCACTTCTATGCCAAAGATCTGGTAGGTTTCCTTTGACCAGTTCAGCTGGTCGTTAAGGATATCCAGATGCCAGCTACCCAGATGAGCGATGGTCTGCGCCTGTGCAAGGTTTGCCTCACTCTCGCGCAGGGCATTTTCCATTCGCTTGCGTTGTGAAATATCTTCCACTGACGACCAGATGTATTGCCTGCCATGTTGCTCGATCAGCTGACCATTGAGGCGTACCGGAACGCGTTTTCCACTCTTGTGCAGGTACTCTTTTTCATAGGGACCGTAACGTCCGCTCTCCTGCAATGCCTGAAGCTGCAGGGCTTCCTCTTGCTCAAAATCATGCGGGGTGATATCCCAATACGAAAGCATTTTGGCCTCATTTTCGTCATAACCGATGATTCCCAGGTAGGCTGGGTTGACATCAACCAGCCTGCCCTCCATGTCGCACAGGGCCAGACCAATGGGCGAGGTTTCAAATAGCGTTCGGTTATAGGCGGTAATCTCCTCCAGTTCGGCGGTACGCTCTTTCACCAGCTGCTCAAGTTTGTCCTTATGCTGGGCAAGTGCCTGCTGGGTTTTGCGTATATCGGTAATGTCGTAACCCTGTGAGATTACAAAAGTGACCTTGCCATCGGTGTCTTGCAGTACGGTGTTACGCCAATGAAACAGGCGGCGCGAACCATCTTTCATCAACCATTCATTTTCGTAGTTGCCGACGATATTACCGGCGGTAAGATTGTTGAAGACGCCTTCGACGTCCTCCCGGATCTCTTTAGGAATCAGGTATTCCCAAATAGGCTGGCCCTGCAACTCTGCAAATGAAAACCCGGTAATCTCCTCTGCGGCATGATTGAAACGAATGATTCTTCCATCCCTGTCCATTACGACGATTATCGAGCCGGCTGCTTCCACCACTGCATCGACAAAATCTCTTTCTGCCCGCAGGCCTTCTTCGCTGGCATGCACCTTGTCCAACAGCTTTCTGTTTCGATCGTTTTCAAGCGAGATGTGGTCCACCAGAGGGCGTACCAGGCGCAGAGTCAGGAAGATACCGATCAACACCAGAATTGATATGGAGAAACTGACATAGGCAGCATGTGTTCGCGCGGGGGCAAAAAAATCATTCGCCTGATCAAAAAACAGCAAGACCCAGGCGGAATCGTCGATTTTCTGGTGAACGATAATGCTGTCCCCCTGGGCAGTCTCAACGATATGCAAGCCTTCTATGGCTCCGGCCAGGGTTTCATGTACTTCACTGTCAAGAAAGCCTCTGATACCTGAGTTTTCAGCCTCGCCGGAGGCAAAATAATATTCCACGCCCGCAGGGCCAAGGGTACCAATTTGCACGCTGCCACGACTTTGCTGGCGCCGGGTAAAGTCCTGGATGGTATCGCTGATACGATGTGTATCGAATGCCACCAGATCGATCCCGACCTTGTCGCCTTTTGGGTTGATGATGGGCGCGCTGACAGCCAACCGCTGGTGGCCGTCGACTTGCCCTGGCATCCCGAGCTGGATTGAGTCAGCTCGAAAACTCTCAGGCCTGAGTGATTTCGGGATGGCTTCTCCAACCTCTATCAGCAACCTGCCATCATTGTCCAGACGACTGATGCCAACCATGTCCGGTGCCAGACGCAGTGCATCCTGAAGCTTGGGACGGGAAAAGGCATTCAGTGCATCCAGTCCGATCAGACCATTTTGGTATTTTTCCAATTCCTGACGGATGCGGCTGCGGCTGGTGATCTGTGCGGAAAGATTTTTGAGCCGGGAGATCTCCGATTCGATAGCGGTCTTCTGTAACGCCACTTCGAACAGTATCGCTGTTTCCAGCTGTTCGGCCTGAGACCGGTAGAGCAGCAGTGTGGAAACCGTACCAATCAGGATGCTGGTGATCAGCATGCCCAGCACCACGCGCAGCCGCAACTGTTTGAGCCGCTTGCCGGCCAGCAGCGGATCTATGGGTGGAGTGGATGAGTTTTTTTCGGACAACTGCATATTGTTCCTTTGCGCACGGGTGCCTGCTATGGGTTATCAAATACGCCGTGGGTACCCATTATTAATGTCCGTGTTAATATGCACTGCCTCGGTAGTGAGTGATGAAATTCGGTCTGAATATCCTGTTTACAGATCACCTCTAGTCATCCTCGTAGCGTGTGAGGGTGCGGCATTATCTGCCGGCAGGAACCCGTGATCTGCTGCGAAATTGGTGCGATAACAGGCTAATAAAGTGGATATACATGGGCTGGGTAGCGGCATTGGCTGGTGGAACTTTAATGCCATAGGAAATTCAGCGCTTGGCCACAGCGGACGTTGTGGTTAATAGCGATCAACCGCAACTTGGTTGCGATCAATGATCTCCCGTCTCAATGAGTTCAGGGCAAGGAACAGGCCCTAACTACCTTGAACTTAAAGAGGAGAAACCATCCGGGACGATGGATTTTCACTCGAGACATGCCATTTTGGACTGGAAATCGTTTGGAGAAGAAAACCTGCAAGCCGAGCACGAACGGAGCCGGGTAGAAAACCCTGCCTGACAGAAGGCGCTCACACAGCAAAAAACGAACAGATAAATACTTTATCTGCTCAAATCACTACTTTTTCTGCTTTTTCGCCTTATTTTCTGCCTGTTTCGCATAAAACTCTGTACCACAATAGTTCAGGATGTAATCGTCTGCTTCCGGCACCCCCATCTCCGACAGAGGGATCTCCCGCATGCAGATATCCTGGCTCAGTTTCTCTACTTCAGTTGGTTTCGGCATTGTCATAATAACCTCCTACAAATGCTTTTCGGCGTAACCTCACCTAATACCCCAGCTTTTCACTTGGGATTTATAGTTAAGTATAGACCGTTTCCAGCAACTGTAACTTTTTCCATCCCAAGGAGGCTGTCGGGTTTAACGCTGTTTGGCTGCAAATCCCTGGATGGCGATCAACTCAGCTTATCGAACTCGTTAAATAGGCCCACTATTCGCCTCGTTCGATAAACTGATTTGATTCGCCCCCAGTGATTTTCGCTTCAAACGGATAAACCCGACAGCCTTCTAGTGAATTTTGCGACCCGGTTTTCTTGCTCAATACCCGTACCATTGATAGATTACCCGTTTTTACGGTTTCTTCTGGTCATTCGGATCAGGGTCAGGCATCCTGCACCCTGACGCCTCCGATAGCCCGATTTCTCATAACCCACTGCCAAACGAAGAATATTTATGCTGTTCCGACGCATACGTGGAATGTTTTCCAACGATCTCTCCATCGATCTGGGCACCGCCAACACTCTGATCTACGCTCGCGGCCAGGGTATCGTGCTCAATGAACCCTCCGTTGTGGCCATCCGACAGGACCGTGGTCCCGGAGGGGCAAAATCCGTAGTTGCTGTCGGTGAGGACGCGAAAAAGATGCTGGGGCGCACGCCGTCCAACATCACCGCCATTCGCCCAATGAAAGAGGGTGTGATCGCCGACTTTACCGTCACAGAGAAGATGCTGCAGTACTTCATTCACAAGGTGCATGAAACCCGCATCATCCGGCCCAGCCCACGGGTTCTGGTCTGTGTGCCCTGCGGTTCGACTCAGGTGGAACGGCGAGCTATCAAGGAGTCGGCAGCGGGAGCTGGGGCACGTGAGGTCTATCTCATTGAAGAACCCATGTCCGCAGCGATCGGCGCCGGCCTGCCGGTGGATGAAGCGCGCGGCTCCATGGTGCTGGATATCGGTGGCGGCACCTCAGAGGTGGCCGTCATCTCTCTCAACGGCATCGTCTACGCCAACTCGGTGAGGGTAGGCGGCGACCGTTTCGACGAGGCGATCGTCAGCTATGTGCGGCGCAACTACGGCACCCTCATCGGCGATGCCACCTCCGAGAGGATCAAGATCGAGATCGGCTCTGCCTATCCCGGCAACGATGTGAAAGAGATTGAGGTCAAGGGACGCAATCTTGCCGAGGGCATTCCCCGCAGCTTCACCCTCAACAGCAACGAGATACTCGAAGCACTGCAGGAACCCCTTGCCGGCATTGTCGGCGCCGTTCGCACCGCCCTGGAACAGACCCCTCCCGAGTTGGGTGCAGACGTGGCGGAACGGGGCATAGTGCTTACCGGCGGCGGGGCACTGCTGAAGGATATCGACAGGTTGCTGCAGGAGGAGACCGGCCTGCCGGTGATAGTCGCGGAAGATCCGCTGACCTGCGTCGCCCGTGGCGGTGGACGCGCCCTTGAGCTGATCGATGAACGTGGCGGAGACGTCTTCTCCGTCGAATAGACCGTTTCCCGCCGCCCGGCGGGAAGCCGGTCAGTCTCTATCATCCGCAGGAGCGGCGACCTCCCCGCAATCCTCGGCATGATCGCGCCGGGGCACTGTTCCTGCGCGCTGACTGAATTATTGATGCTAATCTGGAAAAGGGTTTACCGGCAATCAAACCGATCTTCACACAGGGACCATCGATCACCTCCCGCCTGTTCGGCGCGGCGATCCTCTCCATTGTCCTGATGGTACTGGACCATAGACAGAACCATCTGGAGACCCTGCGCTCGGCGCTCGCGGTCGCCCTCTATCCGATACAGTATCTCGCCACCCTTCCAGCCTCCCTGGTTGAAGAGATGGGTGATGCCTTCTCAACCCGGGGGCAAATCCAGACGGATCGGGAGCGCCTCTCCCGGGAGAACCTGGAGCTACGTGGCAGACTATTGAAATTCGAGGCCCTGGAGGCGGAAAACATGCGCCTGCGCGGACTGCTCGACTCCACCTTCAAGATCGGTGAGCGGGTATTGATTGCTGAACTGATTGGGGTGGAGCAGAACCCATTCAGCCAGCAGGTAATCATCGACAAAGGCGACGCCTCCGGCACCTTCAGCGGCCAGCCGGTGGTGGATGCCCATGCTGTGGTCGGTCAGGTCATCCATACCGATCCCATCACCTCCACCGTGCTGCTGATCACCGATGCCCGGCACGCCCTGCCGGTACAGGTCAATCGCAACGGCTTGCGTACCATCGCCCTGGGCACTGGGCTGATCAACGAACTCGAACTGCCCCATCTGCCGAACAATGCCGATATCCGGCCAGGAGACCTGCTGGTCACCTCCGGGTTGGGCGGACGCTTTCCGCCGGGTTATCCGGTCGCTGAAATCACCGAAGTCCGTCACGAACCGGGACAACATTTCGCCACGGTATCCGCCCGCCCAACCGCCCATCTGGATCGTATCCGGGAGGTGCTGCTGGTCTGGACACTGAATCCCGATGACCTGTTGCAGGAAGCCGCAGCGAGTCCCGAATCCACTGCAGATGCTGATGAGGTAAGGCAATGATCGCCCAGCAGCCGGGACGGAGTTATATCGTCTACCTCACCCTCGCCATCGGTTTTGTCCTTACGGTGATCCCCCTGCCTGAGTGGGCCATCAATTACCGTCCTCAGTGGGTCACGCTGATCCTGATCTACTGGTGCATGGCACTGCCGGAACGTTTCGGCGTGGGTGTCGGCTGGTTCACCGGCATTCTCCTCGACGTCCTCACAGGCACTCTGCTGGGGCAGCACGCCCTTGTACTCGCGCTGGTCGCCTATCTGACCCTCAAACTGCACCGCCGGGTGCGGGTGCTGCCTCTGCGCCAGCAGATATTCACAATCTTTGTGCTGCTGCTGGTGGAGCGCCTGCTGGCGATCTGGGCCACCGGGGCTGCGGGTTATCCAGCGCCCACTCTCTGGTACTGGGCGACGCCGGTGGTGGGCATGTTGCTCTGGCCCTGGATCTACATCGTCCTGCGCGATATCCGCCGCCGTTTCCGCGTTCGCTGACCCTGCCCGTGCACCAGTTATCGATAAAGAACCACCTCTTCGAAAGCCAATTTTTCATGGGGCGGATCATTGTGGCTGCGATAATCGTCACACTGACACTGTTGTTGCTGCTCACCAGGATGCTCTATCTGCAGGTGTTGAACCATGAGCATTTCACCACTCTCTCCCTGGATAACCGGGTCAAACTGCAACCCCGTCCACCAACCCGAGGACTGATCTACGACAGCCATGGCACCATCCTGGCGCAGAATCTGCCGGCCTACAGTCTCGATATCACTCCGGAGAAGACACCGGACATCGCGACCACGATCCAGGCACTGTCGGAGATCATTCCCATCAACGAGGATGACCGGAAACGCTTCAAGCGACTGCGTCAGCAACGGCGGCGTTTCGACAGCATTCCCATCCGGGTGCGCCTGAGTGATGAGGAGGTGGCACGATTTGCGGTGAATCAGCACAGATTCCCGGGGGTCGTCGTGCAGGCCAAACTGCTGCGGGACTACCCGCTGCAAGAGCAGACCGCGCACGTATTGGGTTATGTGGGCCGCATCAATAAGCAGGAACTGCAGAAGATCGACGCCTCGAACTACAGCGGCACCACCCACATCGGAAAAAACGGGGTGGAGAGAACCTATGAAAACCAGTTGCACGGCAGCGTCGGCCTGCAGCAGGTGGAGGTCAATGCCAAAGGGCGGGTACTGCGGGTACTGGAAAACCAGCCACCACAGCCCGGTGAAAACCTGCACCTGTTTCTCGATATGGATCTGCAGGCGGCGGCTATGGAAGCCCTGAAAGACTACAATGGCGCGGTGGCCGCTATCGACACCCGCACCGGCGGGGTACTGGCGCTGGTCAGCAAGCCCGGTTACGACCCCAATCTCTTCGTCGAGGGCATCAGCAGCAGGGCCTACAAGACGCTGCGTGACTCGCTGGACAAGCCCCTTTTCAACCGGGCGATCCGCGGCCAATATCCACCAGGCTCAACGGTAAAACCCTTCATTGGTCTGGCCGGTCTGGAGAAAGGTGTCGTCAGTTTCAATCAGCAGACCTATTGCCCCGGCTTCTACCAGCTACCCGGGCACGAGCATAAGTACCGGGATTGGAAAAAAACCGGCCACGGCCAGATGGCGATGGAGGATGCCATTATCCAGTCCTGCGACGTCTACTACTATGAACTTGCCAGAACTCTCGGCATCGACCGCCTGCACGATTTTCTCACCACATTCGGCTTCGGCAGCAGAAGCGGCATCGACCTGACAGGTGAAAGGTCCGGACTGTTGCCCAGCCGCGAATGGAAACGCAAAGCCCGGCGGGAACCCTGGTACCCTGGCGAGACGCTGATCACCGGCATCGGGCAAGGTTACTTCCTCACCACACCGCTGCAGCTCGCCAGCGCCACCGCAACCCTGGCCAACCGTGGCCAACGCATCCGTCCACGAATGGTCGAAAGCATCGATCTGCCGGACGGCACCCGGGAAGCGACCCGGATGGAGAGCACCCAACTCCCACAGGTGGACCCGGAGCATTGGGAGCAGGTCATCCAGGCAATGCAGCTGGTGATCGAAGGCCTGCGCGGCACCGCCCGGCGCATTCGCTCGGACCACTACAGCATCGCAGGCAAGACCGGTACCGCACAGGTCTTCACCGTCAAGCAGGATGAAGAGTACGATGAAGCGACGGTGGAGAAACGCAAACGCGACCATGCCCTCTTCATCGCCTTCGCGCCGGTGGAGGAGCCCAGAATTGCGGTAGCGGTGATCGTCGAAAACGGCGGCCACGGCGGCTCTGTGGCCGCCCCTATCGCCCGCAAGGTATTGGATCGCTACCTGCTCAAGGAGGCCAGACCGTGACCGGCATATCCTTTACCCAGGAGTCGCAACCCGCCCGGCCAACCGGCCTGCTGGCCTGGCTTCACCTGGACCTGCCGCTGCTTACCGGCCTGATGCTGCTCAGTGGAGTGGGTCTACTCATCCTCTACAGTGCGGGGGATCAGGAGTGGGCATTGATCCAACGCCAGCTGGTCCGCCTGGGCATAGCTTTCGGCGTCATGATTATTTTGGCCCAGTTGCATATCACCCATCTGCGCCGCTGGTCGCCCTGGCTCTATATCGCCGGGGTACTGATGCTGGTCGCAGTCATCTTCTTCGGCCAGACCGGCAAGGGGGCGCAACGCTGGCTCGATCTCGGCTTCTTCCGCTTTCAACCCTCAGAGATGATGAAGCTGGCCCTGCCCATGATGATCGCCTGGTATCTGGCGGAGAAACGCCTGCCGCCAAAACGGCGGCGCCTGCTGGCCGCCGCTATCATGACCCTGATCCCGGTCCTGCTGATCGCCAAACAGCCCGACCTGGGCACCGCCCTGCTGGTAGCCAGCGCCGGGATCTGCATCCTCTTCCTCGCCGGCATCGGCTGGCAGCTGATCAGCCTCTTTGCCGTCTCCATGGCGGCGCTGGGGCCGGTAATCTGGTTTTTCATGCACGACTATCAGAAACGGCGGGTGCTTACCTTCATCAACCCGGAGAACGATCCACTGGGCGCGGGTTACCATATTATCCAGTCGAAGATAGCCATAGGTTCCGGCGGACTGACAGGCAAGGGCTGGCTCAACGGCACCCAGTCCCACCTGGAGTTCCTGCCGGAACGCCACACAGATTTCGTCTTCGCCGTCATCTCCGAAGAGTTCGGACTGATCGGCGTAGCCGCCCTGCTGGCCCTCTATTTTTTCATCATCCTGCGGGGACTCTATATCGCCACCCAGGCTCAAGACACCTTTAGCCGATTGTTGGGCGGCGCATTGACCCTGGTCTTTTTCGTCTATCTCTTCGTCAACATCGGCATGGTATCCGGCGTTCTTCCGGTGGTGGGGGTGCCGCTGCCGTTGATCAGCTATGGAGGGACTTCACTGGTGACCATTCTCGCCGGGTTCGGTATCCTCATGTCCATCCACACTCATCGCAAACTTTTGCCGACCTGACACATGAAACAGACACTCAGAATACTCTGTACCAGCCTGCTGCTTTCTCTCGCTGTCTCCAGCGCCCAAGGCGCTACTAGCATCCCTCGCGAAACATTTAAGGCGTTTGCTGCCGAGATGGCAGAGAAACACGGTTTTTCCGCTGAGAAACTGGAGAACCTGCTCGCCGGAACCCGCTTTCGGGAAGACATTATCAAGGCGATCACCCGTCCGGCGGAATCGAAGGAGTGGCGCGAATATCGTCCCATATTCCTGAAAAAAGGCCGCATCGATGGCGGGGTGAAATTCTGGAAGGAGCACCAGGCGCTACTTGAACGGGCAGAAAAGACCTATGGGGTACCGCCGGAGATCATGGTTGCCATCATTGGCGTGGAGACCCGTTACGGCGCGCACACCGGCCGTTACCGGGTGCTTGACTCCCTCACCACCCTCGCCTTCGGTTATCCCAAGCGCGCCAAGTTCTTTCGCAGTGAACTGGTGGAGTTTCTTCTGCTCAGCCGGGAGGAGGATATCGATCCGGCAACCGCCAAGGGCTCCTACGCAGGCGCAATGGGCAAACCCCAGTTCATCTCCAGCAGCTACCGGAATTACGCCGTGGACTTCGACGGAGACGGCAAGCGCGATCTGCACAATAGCGATGCCGACGTGATCGGCAGCGTGGCCAACTATTTCAAACGCCACGGCTGGCGGCGGGGCGAGATGATCACCCAGCAGGCCAGGAGCGAGGAGCGCCATGAGAAATATGTTCAGGCGGGGATGAAACCCAGCATAGCGGTCTCTGAGCTGATGGCATCCGGCCTGCGGCCAGACGGTCTGGTTCTGCCGGAACCGGAGGCGCTGGCGAGCCTGATCCTGCTAAAAGGCAAACACGGGGACGAATATTGGTTCGGGCTGCATAACTTTTACGTCATTACCCGCTACAATCACAGCAATCTCTATGCGATGGCAGTCTACCAGCTCAGCCAGGAGATCAAGGCGGCCCGTCAGGCTGCCGAGGGCGCACGCGCGCCAGCAACTTAGACGACAGGATGGGTATTGAATCATGAGGCGCACTCTGCACACGACCATCAACCTCGCTGCCCTCAGCCTGCTCGCAGCACTGGCCGGTTGTTCCATCGGCCCCTCCATCATCGAGCAGGATATCGTCGACAGCGGCCCGTCGGCTGCCCCGCCGGTGGATATCGACAGCATCCCCGACGCGGTGCCGAAATTCGAAAGCCGCAGCCGCTACGGCAACCCCAGCTCCTATGTCGTACGCGGTAAGCGTTACTACACGAAGCAGAACAGCAAGGGCTATCAGGAACGGGGCATCGCCTCCTGGTACGGCAAAAAATTCCACGGTCGACGCACCAGCAGTGGCGAAACCTACAATATGTACGGCATGACCGCAGCCCACAAGACCCTGCCGCTGCCAACCTATGCCCGTGTCACCAATCTGCGCAACAACCGCAGTGTGGTGCTTAAAATCAACGACCGGGGCCCTTTTCACGACAACCGGCTGATCGATCTCTCCTACACCGTAGCCCACAAGCTCGGCATCATTGGCAGCGGCACCGGTCTGGTGGAGGTGCGTGCACTCACTCCCGGCGAAGCGGAACCTTCATTGGCGTCACCGGTCGAACCCATGCCTACAGAGACAACCCGCCTCTATCTCCAGGTCGGCGCCTTTGGCAGCAGGCATAATGCCAACCGGCTGCAGTCCCGTCTGCAAAGCGATCTCGACACCAACGTGCGGGTACTGGAGGGCAGAAACGCAGATCAACTGGTCTACCGGGTTCAGGTCGGCCCGATTTCCGGCGTGGATGGCGCCGACAGCCTGAGCAAGCGTCTCGATGGACTGGGCATCAGGGATACCCATGTCGTGATCCAGTAGATGCATCCACCCGCAGTGGTTTGCGTCCTGACCCGCCGCTTATAAAATAGCGACTGATTTCATAGGGACCAGAGTCAAATTTGACTCCGATCCCTTCGCCAAAAACTTATTCATAAACCCGGTAACCCCATGTCCGCGAAGTTTTCAAGACTCTCCCTGTTCTATATCCTGATCCTCTGCTGGTTCTTCCCTGCTGCTGCCGCACTTGCCAAGCAGCCGATCCCAACACCGCCGAAACTCACTGCCAGCGGCTATCTGCTGATCGACTTTGACTCCGGCAAGATATTGGCGAACAAAAACGAAGAGCAGCGACTCGAACCCGCCAGTCTGACCAAAATCATGACCGCCTATGCTGTTTTCCGCGAACTCAAGGAGGGCAATATCCGCCTGGACGAGGAGGTATTGATCAGCGAAAAGGCCTGGCGCACCGGCGGTTCAAAGATGTTCATTGAAGTGGGCAAGCGAGTCAGGCTTGAGGACTTGATCAAAGGCATGATCATCCAGTCCGGCAACGATGCCTGCGTGTCACTGGCGGAACACATCGCCGGCAGTGAGTCCACCTTCGCCGAAGTGATGAACAATCACGCCCAGCGCCTGGGCATGCTCGACAGCCATTTTGTCAATAGCACGGGCCTGCCGGACGATGATCACTACACAACCCCCGAGGACATCGCCAAGGTTGCCATTGCCACGATCAGGGAGTTTCCGGAGTACTACAAGTGGTACGGAGATAAATCCTTCCTCTTCAACAAGATCAAGCAGCACAACCGCAACAAACTGCTGTGGCGGGACAAGAGCGTGGACGGCATAAAAACCGGCTACACAAAAGCCGCCGGTTATTGTCTCGTTGCATCGGCCAAACGCGAAGAGATGCGTCTGGTCTCCGTGGTAATGGGCACCAACAGCGTAAAAACCCGGACCAGTGAAAGTCAGTCCCTGCTCAACTACGGCTTCCGCTTCTATGAGACACACAAACTTTATGGCACGGGGGATGTGCTCAACCGGGTACGCATCTGGAAAGGCGATCGCGAATCACTGCCCTTGGGACTGGGCAGCGACCTGAAGGTCACCATTCCCCGCAAGCAGTACAAGAACCTGAATGCCCGTCTGGAGGTGGATCCGAAGATCATGGCACCGGTCCGTAAGGGGACGGAGCTTGGACGGGTCAACATCACGCTGGATGACGAAGAGGTGGCCGATGTTCCACTGATTGCACTTGACGATATCCCGGAAGGCAGCCTCTGGCAGCGCGCCAAAGACAGCGCCCTGTTATGGCTGGAGTAATTGCAAATTTTCACCACGAAGCGCACAAAGAGCACGAAGGTGTAACCTTGCGGTTAAACATGACACTGGCAGGCTGTAAACATGGGGTCGGCGTCAATTTTAAGCACATATACACATATTTTTTGCTTTGTGTCCTTCATGTTCTTTGTGGTAAATAATTTCGAATGATGACAAATGAACAAGAGACAGAGACGCTGCTGAAGTTCCCCTGTGAATTTTCCATAAAGGCTATGGGTCGGGCGGAACCCGGCTTCGATCTGCTGGTGGTGGAGATGATCAGAAATCACGTCCCCGACCTGCATGAGGGCGCGGTCAAATTACGGCCCAGCAAGGGAGGCAAGTGGGTTTCAGTCACCGTCACCATACAGGCCAGCAGCAAGGCTCAACTGGATGCGATCTACCTCGACCTCACCGCCCATGAAAAGGTCGTGATGGCGCTATAGTGCTGTGAGCAAATCCCTCCTGATCCGCCAGCTTGGCCTGCAGCCCTACGAAACCACCTGGCAGGCAATGCGGGACTATACTGACAACCGGGATGCTAAAAGCAGGGATGAACTCTGGCTACTGCAACACCCGCCGGTATTCACCCTCGGCCAGGCCGGTAAACCTGAACACCTGCTGCGACCCGGCGCCATCCCCATCATCAAAAGCGACCGTGGCGGGCAGGTCACCTATCACGGCCCTGGCCAGTTGATCACCTACCTGATGCTCGATCTGCGGCGTGCAAAGATCGGGGTGCGCGCCCTGGTATCACTGCTTGAAAAGAGCGTTGTCGTTCTGTTGGCCGCCAAGGGGATAGACGCTGCCGCCCGCGCCGATGCCCCCGGTGTCTACGTCGATGGCAGCAAGATCGCAGCCCTTGGCCTTAGGGTAAGGCACGGCTGCAGCTTTCATGGACTCAGTCTCAACGTGGATATGGACCTGGAGCCGTTCAGCCGCATCAACCCCTGCGGCCACCCCGGCCTGACGGTAACTCAACTGGCAGACCTGAACGGGACCACCGACATCCCCACCCTTGGCCGGGATTTGGCGAAACATCTGGCATCAGGTTTAGGTTACACTGCGGATTTTTACGAACCAACACAATCCTGATGAGAGACCAGAAAGGGTACCAGCCCCCCTCCCGCTCTAAACCCGACAGCCACCAACGCGGAGAAGCAAAGCTCGCCCGCATTCCCGTCAAGGTGGAATCGCGGGATGAACTGCTGCGCAAACCGAAATGGATCCGCGCCAAAGCGCCGCTGGGCCGACAAGTCAGCCGAATCCGCCGCATCCTGCGGGAACGGGGCCTGAGCTCGGTCTGCGAGGAAGCGGCCTGCCCCAACCTGGGGGAGTGCTTCGAACACGGCACCGCCACCTTCATGATCATGGGGGACATCTGTACCCGGCGCTGCCCCTTTTGCGATGTGGCCCACGGCAAACCTCAGCCGTTGAACCCCGATGAACCCGGCCAACTGGCAGAGGCGATTGAGGCCATGGCTCTGAAGTATGTGGTCATCACCTCAGTCGACCGGGACGACCTGCGCGATGGCGGTGCAGGACACTACCGCGACTGCATAAAATCGGTACGCACCCGGATGCCAGAAACCCGTATCGAGGTGCTGGTGCCGGACTTCCGTGGGCGCATGGAGATCGCGCTGGAGAGACTGACCCAGGCCCCGCCGGACATCTTCAACCACAACCTGGAGACCGTTCCCCGCCTCTACCGCCAGGCCCGCCCCGGCGCCGATTACGCCGGATCCCTGAAACTGCTGCAGGCATTCAGAGCAGTCTCTCCCGAGGTGCCGACAAAATCCGGCATCATGCTCGGTCTGGGGGAGAAACCCGGTGAAGTGGAGGCCGTCATGCAGGATCTGCGCGACCACGACTGCGAGATGCTGACCCTGGGACAATACCTGCAGCCCAGCCGGGACCATCTGCCGGTAGAGCGTTACGTCACCCCGGAAGAGTTCGATGAACTCCGTAAAACGGGGGAGGCCATGGGCTTCACCAATGTCGCCAGCGGCCCGCTGGTGCGCTCCTCCTACCATGCGGACCTGCAAGCCGCCAACCCATTGCTGAACAGATAGCGGCACGGCTATGGACGTAGTCACCACCAAGACCATCGAACACCTGCTGCTGCCACCGGGCGGGCCGATATTACTCGGCTTTATCGGCCTGCTCTTCTGGCGCCTCGGCTGGGGCCGCAAACTGTTCGTGCTTGCCCTGCTCCTGCAGTGGATGTTGAGTCTGCCGATCACTGCCAGTCTGCTCACGGCGGGACTGGAAAGCTATCCGGCACTGACCGACAAAGCGATCGCCAACAGCGGTGCAGAGGCGATCGTGGTACTTGGTGGCGGCCGCTATCTCGATGCGCCGGAGTATGGCGGCGACACCGCCAATCAGCGGGTACTCTTCCGCCTGCGCTACGCGGCCCGGCTCGCCCATAAAACCGGCCTGCCGGTGATCCCCAGTGGCGGCAATGCAGTCTACTCCGGCACTGCTGAAGCCAGGATCTCCGCTGAGATCCTGCGCGACGAATTCGGCGTCACAGTAGAGCATATCGAACCCCGCAGCCATACCACCTGGGAGAACGCCCGCTTTACCGCCCAGCTGCTCAAGAAGCTCGGCATCAAACGCATTCTGCTGGTGACCACTGCCTCACACATGCCCCGCTCGATGGATGCCTTTACACGCAACGGCGTCGACGCCGTTGCCGCCCCCACCGGTTTCGTCTACAGACCCGATGGTAAAAGCTCCTGGCTCAACGGCCTACCCAACGGCCGGGCAGTCCAGCAAACTGAAGTGGCGCTGCACGAATATGTGGGCAGGATCTGGTATCGGTTTAAATAGCCATTTACAGCCAGACTGTTCCTCCCTCAACCTAAAAAAGGTGGAATCTGGTGACCCTGCCAATACTGCCTACTGGAGTGGGGCCTTCACTTTAATATCTTAATCTGATTACCCCTATAACCCAGCTACTATAGGGAAAGAGATTTGTCCGCGAACAACGCAAAAAGCGCAAATGCATTGATTTTGTATTAAAACCTGATTGATATTCATCTGCATCGGCCGGTTCAATTATTATCCGAAACCGCCAATAAGTATTGTCCGTCCAGAAACGTCAATATTTTTCTCGCCAAGACGCAAAGAAAACATTTTGTATGCTTTTGATAACAATAACTTAGAACTTTGCGTTCTTTGCGTCTTGGCGAGAGTTTTTCTTTCTGGACAGAAACTCAGTAAGAAACGCGTTGTTTGCGTTATTTGCGGATTGAAAAACACTGTCCGATCATGACTGAATTTTAGGGGCAATCAGGTATCTTAATGAGAACCAGAGAGCTTCCCTTCACTGCCTCTACACATATTTCATGGCAGAATCGACTATCAACCATTTGCCTGATCTGGCCCCCTCCAATTTTATTCAAGAGAACCCGATATGAAGATCACTGTTCCATTCGCCAGCATATCGGCGACCAGCTTACTCATAGCAACCTTGGCAATTACCGGCTGTTCCGGCTCACAGGAGGACGTGCGTGTAACATTCTGCAAGGACCTCTCCTCTTCACTGCTCTATTCACAAGAGAATGTCATCTGGAACGAGGGAGAGCACAAATTCAAACGACCTGAATATGCAGTGGTAAATATCCAGACTGAATCTGCAGATGGACTCACAAAGTCCGCGTGTTACTACAAATACGATGCGGTCGAAGATAACGCCATGGGACTCAGCGACCCCTTCTCATCTTATGCGACGCTACCCTACGAGGTGACCCTGAACGGGGAGACTGTGCGCCCTTCAGCGTTGAAAAATGCCATCAATGCTGCGGTAACCCTGCTGAGCGATGGAGTTGTTCGCGATGTCAAAAAGCACGCTGAAGAGACGGCCAGGCAATTGCAGAATAGTCTGAATTAAAGCATTCAGGGATTAAGTAATATCCAGCCCCATCGCTTTTGCACGCCGCTTCCAGAGCCGGCGTGCGAGCTTGCGCATATCGATATTCTTGTCCCCTTCATCGACGATCTCCATTCCAAGCAGGGTTTCGAGAATATCCTCAAGGGTGAGAACACCCTCCATGCCGCCATATTCATCCACGATCAACAGAATATGCGCACGCCGGTCGAGCAGCTTATCGAATGCATGGAGCAGCGATGTCGAATCGGGTAGTACCGGCAGTTCACGGCAATAGTTGGCCAGCCTGTTTTCGGAATTCCCCCTGGCCCGGGCCAACAACAAATCACTGCGCAGGACAAAACCACTAATATGCTCCCGGTCTCTCTCATATAGTGGGATACGGGAAAATCGAACGCTCTCATGCTTGAGAAAAAAATCCTCCACGCTCATCGTTTCATCCAAAGCAAACACCACAGAGCGTGGGGTCATCACATCCCTCGCCTGCATATCCCGGAACATAAACAGATTCTTCAGGATCAGCGACTCCTTCTGTCCCAGCTGTCCCTCTTCGGCCCCGAGATCGGCCATGACAGCGAACTCTTCACGACTGAATCCCCGCAGGGTGGGTTCGGTGGCTATTCTTCCGGTCAGCCATTCTGCCATCTTGACGAACGGATAGAGTATGAAAATCAGGTATTTAAGCGCATGGGCGGTCAGCGGCGCCAATTGCCGCCAATAATGGGCGCCAAGTGTTTTGGGCACGATCTCGGAGAACACCAGAATCAACAACGTCAAAACTGCGGAGGCCACCCCCACATAGGCATTGCCAAACACCACCGCCGCCTGGGCGCCCGCCCCGGCAGCGCCAATGGTATGTGCCGTTGTGTTCAGCGTCAGGATCGCTGCCAAAGGCGTGTTGATATCCTCCTTGAGTTTGCGCAGCAGAGTGCCGGAACCCTTGCCATCCTGCTCCAGCAACGCAACATAGGGCACGGTGACACTGAGAATCACCGCCTCCGCAACCGAACAGAGAAAGGAGAACCCCAGCGCGATGAATATATAGATAAATAGCAGCAACATCTCAGTAGTCTCTCCAGAAGGGCGGCAGCCCAAGTCGCAGCCACCTTTAAGCCTTTGACCTTTGACCTTTGACCTTTGACCTTTGACCTTTATTTAGCCTTTAACCTTATTTTCAATCCCGCTCATGCAGATGAGTGTCGTAACGCTCCATGAGATAACAGAGGCAATCCTGACGCACCACCGCTCTATTAGTGGTCAGCATGGAGGGCATCACCGGGGTGCGCAGTCGCAACTCCCCCTCCTCCACGGCAAAGAAGCGTGCAGTCACATCCTCGCCGCGCTCATCCCGCACATCCAGAATCGGCCGGCGATCAACAAAAACCCGTCCCAGGCTGGTACCCCGGGGCAACTCCCGGAAGTTCATGTGGTCGAGGTCCGGTGCAAAAAGGATATCTGCCTCCCAATCGCCAAAACTGAAACTCAGTGTCTCCGGCACCTTTACCTGGGCCACAGTGTGGAAGAGATCGATATCCTGATCGGCAACAGGATGGAGCGGATGCTCCGACAGATGCAGACAGGCATCGAGATACTCCAGCGCATGATCCACTCCCCTGGCCTGTCCAACCTTGCCGCACTCCAGCGTGACTGCGGGGCAGATCTCCGCCAGCGCCATCGACTGCACCCCTTTGGGCCGCAGGAAGTAGACCACGGTGCGGCCAAACAGATTGGCGAGATGGAGAAAACTGGCATCCAGCCGGTTGACGCAAGCGTAGTGGGGATTGAGGCCCGTGTTGTTGTGCACGTCAACACTGGCAAACGGCTTGAGTCTGGCGATGGTCTCAGTCACCTGGTGCATCATGGTGTGCTCCGGCGTGCCATCTGTCTCGCTGCCGGGCCAGACCCGATTGTAGTCCGGCTGTCCTGGTAGCCGGCGCAACCCCAGGGCCGCGGCGGAAACATTGCCGATAAAGAGGGAGATCGCGCGCGGTAGATCCCTGCCTCCTTCATAGCGTTTGAGCAGTCTGCGAACCGCCTCCCAACCCACCGTCTCGTTGCCGTGCATCAGTACAGAGAGAAAAAGGGGCGCCGGGCGTTTTCCCGGCAGATGAATCAGAACCGGACCGCCAAGCGCCGCTTCAAGCTGATCCGCTGAAAGGCCGAGCAGCCCTACTGGAAGTGATGTCAGTTCCTGCAGCATCCCGGCATTGTACTCGTTAAAGCCCCCATTCGTGCACCGGCAGACCGCTCTCCTGCCGTTCAAGATAAGCCAGACTCAGTGCCGCCATATCGTGGCCATGGCGCGCCACCCAGGCGCGTTGCCAGGCTGCCCCATTCATCTTCGTCCTGACTCTGGCCTCAATGATACCCAGCCAGTGATCAATCTCGTCCCGATCCACTCTGAGCAGCGCAAGCCCACGGCGCGCCTTGGGCAGCAACTGATGCAGAATCAGTTGATCGATAGACAATTGTTTCCGCTCAAGCCAGTGCACCTCCGCCTCCAGTCCCAGACGGGCCGCCGCATAAAAATTACTGCGCGCCTGGATAAAACCCGGAAGATTTTCCAGCAGCTCATCGTTTTCAATCAATCCACTTATCATACCGAAGTAGAAAGCAGCATTGGCGATGGTGTCCTGCACGCTGGGTCCTGCCGGCACTACCCGGTGCTCTATACGCAGATGGGGGGCGCCGATTTCATCGAAGGCGATCAATGGGCGGTTCCAGCGCCAGATGGTACCGTTATGCAGTCTTAGATGTGCAAGCCGCTCAACCGGCTCATCCATCAGCCGGGGCAGCAGTACCGGATAGCGTTCGAGGTTGGCGCTGAAGTTCTCCATCATCGACTCCCGCACATAACGGACGCCGAAGCTGACACGCTTGGTCAGGTCTGAAGCCCCGACAGAGATTGCCTGTTCAAAAAGGGGTATGCGGGTCTCATCCCAGAGATCATAACCAAAGAGATAGGGGGAGTTGGCGGTTGCCGCCACCATCGGGGCCGAGACTATTTTTGAAAGGTTATAGGCGCGGACAGCTTTGGCCGGGTCGACCTGCAGATGTATCTGAAACGAGGTGGTGGCGGACTCAAGCATGACATCTTCATGACTCAACTTCAGTCTGTCCCGACCCTCGATACCCACTTCAATCGGCCGCCCTTCGCGTAGCCTGAAGACCTGCTCATTGAGCGCCCGGTAGCGATTGAGGGGAGACATATTAGCCAGGGTCAGGTGCGACTGGCGCAGACTGGGTAGAATTCCGATCATCCCTAGCCGCGTTTCCAGCAAGGCGGCAGTCTGGTTGCACGTACTCCAAAGCTGCCCCAACTCCTCTGCCATGCGGGTAAAGACACTGCCTTCCAGATGGCGGGGGGTACTGTTGAGTTCCAGGTTGAAAGTGGCCAGTTCGGAGACCACCAGGGGATTATCCAAGCGCTGCAGGAGCACCTGATTCAGTGGCGCCGGTTCCGCATCGGGGCCGATCAGCCAGGCCTCCAGCTCAAAGCCACCGGTCGGCGGCTCCTGGACAAAACGTCCCTCTTTGAACCACTCCGCCAGCAGGCTTGTCTCCGCCTCCAGCCGCGCATGAAACTCAGCGAAGTCATCGGGGCCAAAATGGCTTGACGAGATCTCCTGTCCCATATCCCTAGGGAACCTCTTGATAAGTCATGATTGTTCAGCGGTTCTCTAATTATCCAGACAAGGATTGCTCCAGCGCCGCCAACCGCTGCGGGGTACCCACATCGGACCAGCGCCCAAAAAAGGCCTCACCGCTCACTTCTCCTGCCGCCATTGCGCTGCGCAACAACGGTCCCAGAGGAAAGGCAGCGGAATCACATCCGGCAAACAGTGCCGGAGCGTAGAGTCCGATACCGCTAAAGGTCAAACGTTCACTGCCGGCATCCACCAGCGCATCACCCTCCAGAGAGAAATCCCCCGCCGGATGGTGCGATGGGTTCGGCACCATCACCAAGTGGGCCAGCCGGCCGGGGGGCAGAACCAGTCCCGCATAATCGATTTCGCACCAGACATCACCGTTCACCACCAGAAAAGGGGCCTCTCCCAATAAGGGTAGCGCACGAAAGATCCCTCCGCCGGTTTCCAGCGCAGGAGATTCGGCTGAGTAGTGGATCGTGATGCCCCAGCGGGAGCCGTCACCCAGTGCCACTTCGATCTGTTTCCCCAGGTGTGCGTGATTGATGACCAGTTCCCGGATACCCGCTCCCGCAAGCGCTTCGATGTGATATTCGATAAGTGGTTTGCCAGCCACCGGCAGCAACGGCTTGGGAGTGTGGTCGGTCAGGGGGCGCATACGCTCACCCCGACCGGCGGCCAGGATCATGGCTTTCATGGGGGTACCGGATCGGATGGAGGGGTTGTCGGTGGGGATGGTAGCGAAATTGAAAGGGAGAGGCTACTGGGTAGGAGGTTAAAGGTGAAAGGATAAAGGAGGCCGTGCCAAGGGATAGGCCGAGCTTTGTCGGTGCCGTCGTTGGAAGCTTGCAGGCTGGTTCAAGCGCAGCGGAACCGGCAACCTTATTGCTCTGCCAAAGCCTGAATGCCCGATCCGCTACGCTTGATCGGGCCTACGGAAAAAATTAGTGCATCGAAATTTTTGCCGGAATCAGATGCCCAGCCAACAGTAGTAACTCAAGTTTCGGAGTTCAAAATTAGCAATATATATCGTGTAACCAACTGAATATAAAAGAAAGAAGGCCTCACGCATGGTAAAATGTTTGTGTTCAAAGACAAA
>JAESPE010000010.1 GCA_016756835.1 gamma proteobacterium endosymbiont of Lamellibrachia anaximandri
TTCCCCTCTGGCGCAAGGCACGCCGGGTAAGCAGTGCGGCCTCGCGGCTACCGGGGACTACCAGCCTTCGCTTCGCTCTCCATGGCTGGCAGCGATTGAGATCGCTCCACAGGGGGACTATAACCTTGATCAGACCATTGCCCGGGTAAAAACAGCGGATGGTGAGATACGCAGGCTCAAACTCTTTCATCGCTGGCCGGTGCGCCAGCCCCGTCCCTATCTGCACCGGGATCACAGCTCCGAACCCCTGATCACCGGCCAGCGTATTCTCGATACCTTCTTCCCCCTCCTGAAAGGCGGCAAGGGCGCCGTACCCGGTCCCTTCGGCGCCGGTAAAACCATGGTGCAGCACCAGGTGGCACGCTGGTCAAACGCGGATATCGTCATCTATGTCGGCTGCGGCGAGCGTGGTAACGAGCTGGTCGATGTACTCGACAGCTTCCCCAAGCTCAAAGACCCCTACACCGGGCGCTCCCTGATGGAGCGCACCCTGTTGGTGGCAAATACCTCCAATATGCCGGTGGTGGCTCGCGAGGCGTCCATCTACGTCGGCATCACCATTGCCGAATACTATCGTGACCAGGGTCATGACGTGGTAATGCTGGCAGACTCCACCAGCCGTTGGGCAGAGGCCCTGCGGGAAGTCTCAGGACGTTTGGGACAGATGCCCGTCGAAGAGGGTTATCCTGCCTATCTTGCTTCCCGACTCTCCGCTTTCTACGAGCGGGCGGGACGGGTCGAAACCCACGACTGCGGCAAAGGCTCGGTAAGTCTGATCGGTGCAGTATCGCCACCCGGCGGCGACTTTTCAGAACCGGTCACCAGCCATACCAAAGAGATCATCCAGACCTTCTGGGCCCTCTCCAAGGAGTTGGCGGACGCACGCCACTATCCGGCGATAGACTGGGTCGACAGCTTCTCCGCAGATGTCTCTACCGCAGCCATCTGGTGGCACGAACAGGTCGACCGGAATTGGGAAAAGCGCCGGGGGCAGGCCCTGAGCATGCTCGCCAGGGATGCGGAACTCTCCCGCATCGTCAACCTGGTGGGACCAGAGGCACTCTCTTCCGCCCAGCGCTGGATATTGGAGGGCGCCGCCCTGATCAAAGAGGGGGCACTGCAGCAGAGCGCGCTCGATCCTGTGGATACCTTCTCCTCTCCAGAGAAACAGTTCCTCCTGCTGGATACACTTCTCACCATCTATGACCAGGGCGCCGACCTGATCGAACTGGGTGTGCCGGTGCAGGAGTTGAGTGATCTGCCGATTCTGGCCAAGTTGCGACGCTGCAAGGAGGTCTACGACTCCGACCAGCTGGATCAGCTGCGGGTATTCCGCGAACAGGCCATCAAAAGCTTTGAATCGATCCGGTCCGAATACGCTCAGCGTGGGGAGCAGACATCATGAGCGCCAAGGAGTACCGCACCGTCTCCTCCGCCCGGGGAGGACTACTGACCGTCAGCCAGGTTCCGGGCATCGCCTTCGGCGACCGGGTGGAGATCCGGGACAGCCAGGGCAGGAAGCGCAATGGCCAGGTCATTCGAAGTTCGAACATAGAGGTGTTGATACAGGTTTTCGAGGGAACCGACCACCTCGATCTGGAAAACACATGGGTGCGTTTTCTGGACACACCTTTGGAGATCAGCCTCTCTCCTGAGATCCTGGGACGCGTCTTCGACGGACTGGGGGAACCCAAAGACGGTCGTCCGCCCGTGGTCTCCCGTCTGCACCGGGGCATCAATGCCAACGCCTTCAACCCGGCGGCACGCACCTATCCCAAAGAATTCATCCAGACCGGCATCTCCACCATCGACGGCCTTAATTCCCTGGTGCGGGGGCAAAAACTGCCGATCTTCTCTGCCTCGGGATTACCCCACAACAGACTTGCCGCCCAGATCGTGCGGCAGGCCAAACTACCGGATGAGGAGAGTCACTTCTCCATCGTTTTCGCGGCGATGGGCGTCTCCTACTCCGACGCCCGTTTCTTCCAGGAGGAGTTCGCCTCCTCCGGTGTGCTCGGCAACGTGGTGATGTTCATCAATATGGCGGACGACCCACCGGTGGAGCGGCTCACTCTTCCGCGCATGGCACTCACCGCCGCAGAGTACCTGGCCTTCGACCTCGACCGCCATGTGCTGGTTGTCATGACCGACATGACCCACTATGCGGAAGCGTTACGGGAAGTGGCCACTGCCAAAGGCGATGTACCTGCGCGCAAGGGCTATCCCGGCTACCTCTATTCCGACCTGGCGGAGATCTACGAGCGTTCCGGCCGGATCAAGGACCGCCACGGATCGATCACCCTGGTGCCGGTGCTGTCGATGCCCAGCGACGACATCACCCATCCGATCCCCGACCTCACCGGTTACATCACCGAAGGGCAGATCGTGTTGAGTAGGGAACTGCACAACCAGGGGGTCTATCCGCCGGTACATATCTCACCCTCACTCTCCCGCCTGATGAAGGACGGCATCGGCAAGGACTTCACCCGGGAGGATCACCCCCATGTCTCCAATCAACTCTATGCCCTCTATGCCCGGGCATTGGAGACCCGCAACCTGGCCTCCATCATCGGTGCGGATGAACTCTCTGCCAGAGACCAGCGTTATCTCGAATTTGCCGACGCCTTCGAGAAACGTTTCGTGGCTCAGGGCGAAGATGAGGATCGCAGCATTGTGGAGACCCTGAACCTGGCCTGGGAGCTGCTCTCCCTGCTGCCGACGACTGCCCTGACCCGTGTCACCGAGACAGAGATGGCCAAATACCACCGTCATGCCGGCAGCGAACTCCGGCAACCAGTACAGAAGGAACCCCTTGCATGACGAACCAACGCATCAAGGCCCCACCGACCAAAAACACGCTGCTCAACCTGAAGCGACAGCTGCGCTTTCTGGATGAGGGACATAGCCTGCTGGAGCGCAAACGTGAGCTGCTGACCCGACTGGTCTATTCACGTCTGAACGAATACAGAAAACTCCGTACCCAGGCACACGGCGCTATCAAACTGGCTTATCATTGGCTGAGCCTGGCGCAACTTCGTATGGGCAATCGCGCGCTGCTCCAGGCTGCGTTGGGTATCGAACCTGTGTTGGATATGAAGATCCTGCCGAGACGCAATCTCGGCGTGGAGTTCCCATCCGTTACCGCGAAACTGCGCCCACTGAAGCCCGTCGGCCTACTAGGCACCGATCCCAGTTTTGACGAAACCCGGTTACATTTTGCGGAAACCGCACTATTGTTGGCCAAACTAGGGGAGGCCGAGATGAGTCTGGGGCGTCTGATTTCAGAACAACGTAAGGCGCAAAAGCGGGTTAACGCCTTGAAATACAACATCATCCCGCGATACAAGAACACTATCCGCTTCATTGAAAACACCCTTGAGGAGGAGGAACGTAACACCCTCTTCCAGGTCAAGGTCCTCAGGGAACAGCAGCGCATCTGATTACCCCAATCACCCTTCCGAACCGTCTGATAAACCGTTATCATTCGTCGGGATAACAACCATTCTCATGGACGATATCTTCAAGATGAATCTACTGTTCCGAGCCGGATTCAAACCCGGTGACTCAGAGTACCCCATTCAATATGAGTAGTGACAACATAGACGTCCGCACCCGCAAGGCAGAACTGCTGCATGCCTTTATGCAGCAGGTTCCGGGGCGGGTTGCCGCAATCCTGGAGAACTGGCACCGGCTGGTTCAGAGTGACTGGGATCCAGAGCTTTTCGCCAAACTGCGCGACCGCATCAGCACCATTGCGGAGGCTGCTGACAAGTTTGGAGTCAAGCAGATAGAAAACAGCGCCCAATCACTACAGGCGCATCTGTCACAACACACCGGAACAATGAAAAAACCGGTGCATGACGAGATCGTTACCCTTGACGGGTTGGTGCATGCGTTCAAGGACGCGGCCTTCGACTCCTGCAAGCAGCTGCCGGCGAAACCACCGACGGAGAGAGAGCAACCTGCCGCCCCCGCCCCTGCATCCACCGAGGCTTGCAGGATCTACCTCCTCGACATCGATGACTCGCAGATCCCAGGGCTAAGCAAACACCTGAAGGCCATGCAATACAAGATCGGCACGTTTGCCAACGCCTCGGACCTGTTGGAAAAAGCAGCGGGTGGCACCTCTCAAACCTGTGCCCTCATCAGTCATATCCGCTGGTTACCCGAACTCTTTCCTGATTCCAGACAGGGGGGGCTCTGGCACGAAAAAGAGGGCAGCAACACCGGCATGCCTGTCGCTTTCATCGCCGACTCCAGCGATCTGCAGACACGCTTGCAGGCGATGCGCACCAATGCCAGCGCCTTCTGGGCCAAACCGATCGATGCCTATACTGTTGCCCAGCGGATGGTTGAGCTGACGACACAGCAACGCCATGTCCCTTACCGTGTACTGGTCGTGGAGGATGATCCGGCTCAGGCCGTTTTCGCTACGTCCATTCTCAATAAGGCGGGATTTGAGACCCACTCGGTGACTGACCCTTTGCAGGTAATGGAGATTCTACACGATTTCAAACCGGATCTGATCCTCATGGATCTCTATATGCCCGGCGCCAGCGGAGCAGAGTTGACTGCGGTAATCCGGGAGCAAAATGAGTTCGTCGATACCCCGATCGTCTTTCTTTCGGGAGAGCAGGATCTGGACAAGCAACTCAAGGCCCTCAGCTTCGGCGGCGAGGATTTTCTCTCCAAGCCCATTGGACCGAAGCACCTGATCTCCACCGTGACAAACCGAATCCGCCGGGCCAAGGAGATTCACCACAGGCTCGGCATTCCCGACCGTCTTGATAAAGCCACTGGACTATTTGCTCGTCACTACCTGCTGGAACGGGTGGAGATGACGCTCAGCACGGATACCCATGTCGCAGATGTTCCCGCAGTGCTCCACATCGAAATCGACAATCCGGAGAAGGCGCTGGACGTCGCCGGCATCGGTGGTATGGATGTCATACTTTCCGAGACCGGCAATATCATTTCCGGACTACTGCAACCCCAGGATGTGCTGGCCCGCTTTGGAGACAGCAGCCTCGGCCTGCTCGCCTGCCGGGACAAAAAAGAGGATCTGGCCGAACTGGCTGAGCAACTCTGTGAAACTGTCGCGGACAAAATCATTGAATTGGAACGTAACACGATCGGCATAACGGTCAGCGTCGGTATCTGTATTGTCGATGGAAGTAACCAGGATGCCGGCAGCATTATTTCCAAAGGGCAATGGGCCAGTCGCATGGCACACAACGCCGGCGGCAACCAAACTTATCTCTACAACCCGCCAAAGGCTGCAAAGGGAGATGAGGAAGATAATCTATGGCTGGCCAATCTGGTACAGGAGGCGATGCAGAAAAACCTCTTCCAGATCTATTTTCAGCCGATGGTGTCTCTGCAGGGTTCCGTCAATGCCCACTACCAAACACTGCTGCGCCTGAAATCTCCAAACGGACAACTGTTGACTGCCGCCACATTCATTTCAGTTGCCGAAGAGCTGGGCGTCATCGGCAAGCTGGATCAATGGACCTCGATGCAGGCAATTTCGATTATCTCTGAAAACAGAGAAAAATCTCAGAAGGTGCGCCTTTTCGTCTCCCAATCCTCCGCCCTGTTGAACGATTTGGAGCGTATGTCCTGGTTGCAGGAACAACACAGGATCGGCCGCATTCAGGAGGGTGAACTTACCTTTGAGTTCCGCCTCTCCGATATTATTCACCACCTGAAATCTGCCAAAACCTGTTTCGAGACGCTGCATAAAATGGGCATAGGCACTTTGTTGACCGGAGTTTCCAATACGTCTGACGACTTACGGACACTCAAACATCTGGCGCTTCGCTTCATCAAAATTGATCGTGCGCTGTTGAACCGGGACAACAGTGATCTGAAGGAGTTGATTACTACTGCCCATAGTCTGGGCATCAAGGTTATCGCACCCCAGGTGGAGGACCCCAGCAGCATCGCCAAACTCTGGAGCAGCGGCGCCGATTTCGTGCAGGGCAATTTCGTACAACGGCCGGAAAACAACCTGATCTACGATTTCGACGAATCTGTGCTGCAATAGACTCGCACATATGCCTATGGCGTATGCCCGATCAAGCGAAGCGGATCGAGCGCTTTTGAATTGGCAGAACCCATGAGGTTGCCGGTTCCGCTAGGCTTGAACCGGCCTACGTATCAAACAACAACTATTTCAGTAGAGAAGCTGTTATCGAAATGTTTATTGTAAATCCCAAGGCGATTTCACTCTTCTGGATACTGTTGTGCGGAATCGCGGCCGGCAATCTCTCTGCGGCCCAGCCGACTTTTCCGCTCTACCCTCATCCCGACCGTTTTATTATTAACGAGGGGGACGATGCGAAAACCTGTCTGGATCTGGACAAAGAGATCGCCATGCTTGAGCGCCGCACTTACTCCTACAAACCGCCGTTTTATGAAGACCCTTTTCACGGCGGCGCCATCTGGGCCGGAACGCTCTACTTCCCCCCCGCCTATGGCTATCTCGCTTATTCGGGTGCAGCGGAATATACCGAGCACGCCCGTATTCTTGAAGCACGTCGCCGCATCGCGGTTTTACGTCAGATCAAAGCCTATCGCCGCTGCTACGAAGATTAATGGCTACAAACAGTGCTCAAACGGCAGTCCGCAACCGGGACTACTCCTGGAATGAACTGACCGGCATGATCCTGCAGCACCGGCGGGAACTGATTGCTGCAAATATCATCGCCATCTTCGGCGCCATTGCTGCGGTACCTGTCCCCCTGCTGATCCCTCTACTTGTTGATGAAGTGCTGCTCAATCAGCCGGGTCGTGCAATAGCCACTATCGATAGCCTCTTCCCTGCAAGTTGGCAGGGGCCGACGCTCTATATTCTCGCAGTGTTGGGTCTTACCCTGATATTACGCCTGATCACCCTGATCCTCGGTGTCTGGCAAACCCGCCAGTTCACCTGCATCGCCAAAGATGTCATCTTCCGCATCCGGCGGGATCTTCTGCAACGCCTTGAGCATATCTCCATGTCCGCCTATGAGACCCTCGGCAGCGGCACGGTGGCATCCCACCTGGTAACCGACCTGGCTGCTGTAGACAATTTTGTCAGCACGACCACCAGCAAATTTCTTGTGGCGGTGCTCACCATTACCGGCACCGCCCTGGTGCTACTCTGGATAAACTGGCCACTTGCCCTGTTCATCCTCCTGCTGAACCCAATTGTCATCTATTTCACGACGGTTTTCGGCCGGCGGGTAAAGCGCCTGAAAAAAGAGGAGAACTCCGCCTTCCAACTGTTTCAGGAGTCCCTGGAAGAGACCCTCGATGCTATCCAGCAGATCCGCGCCAGTAATCGGGAACGTCACTACATTCAGCGCATCATCGACAAGGCGGAGAGTATCCGCCACCACTCCGCCGCCTTTACATGGAAGAGTGATGCCGCCGGGCGGCTCTCCTTTGTCATCTTTCTTTTCGGCTTCGATATTTTCCGCGCAGTGAGCATGTTCATGGTGCTCTATTCCGACCTCACGATCGGCGAGATGCTGGCTGTCTTTGCCTACCTCTGGTTCATGATGGGGCCGGTGCAGGAAGTATTGAACGTTCAGTACGCCTACCAGAGCGCACAGGCGGCGTTGAGCCGGATCAATCAAATGATGCGGGTCGACCTGGAACCCGTTTTTCCCCACTTGGAAAACCCATTCAAAGGTAAAACAACCGTCTCCGTCGAGCTGAAAAACATCCATTTTGCCTATGGCGAGGGGCCTTCCGTGCTCAAGGATATTTCATTGCAAATATCCGCCGGAGAAAAAGTGGCCCTGGTGGGTGCGAGCGGCGGAGGAAAAACCACCCTGGTGCAGATTCTGCTCGGACTCTACCCTCCCGCTTCGGGAGAGGTGCTGTTCGATGGTGTACCGGTCAACCGAATCGGTATGGACGTGGTAAGAGATCACGTGGCAACCGTGCTGCAACACCCTGCGCTGCTAAACGACAGCGTGCGGGTCAATCTCACACTTGGCCGCGATGTCCCTGAAACAGAACTCTGGCAGGCACTGAAAATCGCCCAGCTCGATGCAACCATAGAGAGAATGGATCAGGGTCTGGAGACACTGATCGGTCGTTTCGGTGTGCGTCTCTCCGGCGGCCAGCGGCAACGACTGGCAATTGCCCGGATGGTTCTGACCAACCCCAGCGTGGTCATCCTTGATGAAGCCACCTCCGCCCTCGACACCACGACCGAGGGAAATCTCCACTCGGCGCTGCAGCAGTTTTTGGCAGGCCGCACCACTATCATCATCGCCCATCGTTTGAGTGCGGTAAAACAGGCCGACAGGGTTCTGGTGTTCGAAGACGGCAGAATTGTGGAACAGGGACGACATGATGAGCTGATTGCAAACAATGGACTTTACTCCTCTCTATACGGCCAACAGCAGTAAATCCATAAGAGGTCGGAGTCAAACGGCACTATTCGATATTACTCGCCAGAAGCTCAGTCCGGTTCGCCCCCCCTGCAAGTGCCCCATCATGAAAAAGTTAAAGTTGAAGACAGATACACACGAGTGCGACAATCACCCGGGACCAGCCACGGACGAGATAAGAGCGATAATGTTCAACCAGGCACTCTCTTCACAAGCAAACCGCGCATCGCCGATTCCGAATTTAACGGGATTGTGGCCAGTGTTAATTATTCTCTGCTGCAGTTCATTGGTGTTCGCAAACGACCCCCTGCCACAGGCATCCGAACTGGACCTCTCCGTACCCGACCTGGAACCCGCCGTCACATTGGAGAAACACCACAACCGCACGGTGGAGGAGTACCGCGTCAACAACAATCTCTATATGATCAAAGTGACCCCGAATATCGGCCCCTCATATTATATGGTTGATCCGGACGGCAGCGGCGAAATGGAGATGAAACGCGGCCCAGCCGATGTCAATGTGCCTAAATGGACACTTTTTAGTTGGTAACTCAACGCACCCCAAAAACCGGCACATGAACCAATCAAAACGAGAACACCATGAACAGTAATAGAATCATGCGATGGATACTGACCGGGCTCCTGTTGGCAGCAGTCAGCACAACCGCACTTGCGAGTACGCTCGAAACCGTCAAAAAACACGGAACACTACGCTGCGGTGTCAACACCGGCTTGCCTGGATTTGCCCTGAAGAGTAGTGCAGGTCGCTGGGAAGGCATGGAGGCCGATTTCTGTCGCGCAGTGGCAGCTGCGGTCTTCGGCGATACCGAAAAAGTTGAATTCATTCCCCACTCAACCAAAACACGTCTGCAGGCATTGCAAAACGGCAGCATCGATCTACTGGCGCACAACGTCACCTGGACCATGAGCCGTGATCTCGGCACGGGTCTCGACTTTGCCGGCATCTACTATTTTGATGGTCAGGGTTTCATGGTTCGCAAGGATATGAAGGTACGCAGCGCCCTCGCCCTGAATGGAAGCAGTATCTGCGTCATCGGCGGCACCACAAGTGAAGCCAACGTAAAAGAGTATTTCATCAGGCATCAGATGAAACTTCGTCTGGTGAGCTCTGATACCTCAGTGGATGCACTGAAGAATTTTGAGCAAGGCACATGCGAGGTCCTCACCAGCGATCTGTCACAGCTCTATGCCCTGCGCACCCGCACAAAAAAACCCGGCGATTATAAGGTGCTGCCGGAGCCCATCTCCAAGGAGCCACTCGGCCCGGTGGTGCGTGAAGGTGACGATAACTGGCGCGACATCGTCCAATGGACGCTGTTTACCCTGATCAACGCCGAGGAGATGGGGGTCAGCTCCAACAACGTCGACCGCATTCTGGAGATCGCGCACACCCCCGAGGTTCTGCGTCTGCTGGGCAAGACGGGCGCTTCCGGCAAGTCTCTAGGTCTGGAAAACGACTGGTCCTATCAAATCATCCGCAAGGTCGGAAATTACGGTGAGGTTTTCGAGCGCAATCTGGGAAAACAGACTCCGCTTAAAATGAAACGTGGTTTCAATTCAACCTGGCAAAATGGCGGCCTGCTCTACGCGCCTCCCGTGCGGTAATTAATCAGGAGGCCAGCAATGTTCACGGGTATCGTTCAGGGGACAGCAGAGGTCGTCGAGATCATCGAAAAAAGTGACTTTCGCACCCACAAGGTCCTTCTGCCTGGCAAACTTCTGGATGGGCTGGAACCCGGCGCCTCCGTAGCTCACAACGGTTGTTGTCTGACGGTTACAGGAATCGAGGATGATCTGGTCAGTTTCGACCTGATGCAGGAGACCCTGCGGGTTACCAATCTCGGCGAGGTGAAAACCGGCGACCGGGTGAATGTGGAACGGGCCGCCCGCTTCGGGGATGAGATCGGCGGCCATCAAATGTCCGGCCATATCCTCTGCACAGCGATTGTGGTCAATGTAGTCGCAACAGAAAACAATCATCAGGTTCGTTTCAGACTGCCAGATGAGTGGAGGAAATACCTCTTTACCAAGGGATACATCGGCATCGACGGTATCAGCCTGACCATCGGTGAGGTATCCGACAACGAATTCGAGGTCAACCTGATCCCCGAAACCCTGGCTCGCACCAACATCGGCAGTCGCAAACCCGGGGACCGGATCAACATCGAGATCGATCCGCAAACCCAAGCTATCGTTGATACCGTGGAACGGGTTATGGCAAAAGCATCCTCTCCTTCCTAACCCGGTTGTTTTTGAGGAAGCAGATTCCGGGAAGAGGAAACGATTGTAAAATCACGCACGAATAATCATCCAAAATACCGCTCCAGCCTCACTTGGCCCTGTTCATTCATCGAATTGTGACGCAAAATATTGCCTATCTGAAACGACGGGTAATCTCCGCAACCAAGTCGTCTTCGTCTTCGATTCCAGATAAGTACTTTGATGCAGGCAAGTGAAACAACCATAGAGGCTCCACCCGTTCGCGTTGCAGCCTTAGGCGTCGACGATCGCATAAGGAACAGCCTGCGCCTATTTTTCCACGAATCCTGCAAGGATCGATTTCAACTGGTGGAAGAGGAGGCAGCAGACGCCGTCATCATCGATCTCGACCATAAAAAAGGGATAAGACTGGCACAGGAGCAGCAACAACTTCATCCATCCACACCGGTCATAGTGATCTCCCAGAAACCACGGGAGACAGGCAGCCTCATAAGCCTGCTCAAACCTCTGAAAAAACGCAGTCTTGCGAAAGCACTGTTACGGGCTGAAGCCCAAGCGAAAGACCCGCATAATTCCTCATCAACCCTGCCCAGCCTGCAAATTGCATCAGCGCCTGTCGCGTCTGCTGAAGAGAGTGGTGACGATGTCGTCATGGAGGGAGTGCCTCCCACCAGCGCAGGCTATCAGATCGCCCGCCACCTTGCGGACAAGGATCTCCAGGCATTTCTGGGATCAACCCCGGATATCGATACGAGTAGTGCCCAGCAACAGGCCAATATCCGCTACGATCCGGATAGTTTTCTCCAGGGAAAACTACGCCAAATCACTGCCATGATGAAACAAAAGGGGCAGGCAGTGCGACTGCAGTTTTCCAATGAACAATTCATTATCCTCTATCCCGACGAAGAGATGGCTCAGATTAATATGAGCGAATCCAGGTTAGGGGCTCTCTCCGCTGCCCCCATATCACCAGATGGTCTCTCATTCACTTTTTGCGATGATCTCTTCTCACCGGATGATGGGGCTGCGGGTTCATTTATGCGCCTCGATGCGCTCATGTGGAAAACAGCACTTTGGGCCTCGCAGGGCCGTATCCCCTACGAAACCGATCTCCATAAATCGGTTGCCCTGGATCGCTGGCCAAACCTGACGCGTCTGTTGTTATTACCCAACACCCTTGAGATTGCCGCACTCTGGGCAGAACAACCTCACTCGCTCATCGAAACGGCTGCAAAGCTAAAAATTCCGCAGCGCTATGTTTTCGGCTTCTACAGCGCAGTTTTTGCCTTGGGGCTGGCTAATACAGGAGAGACGATGAAGACCCTCGACTATATCCCGATTGCTGCCGATGTAGGGGAAAAACAGCCAACCTCTGCCAGTTGGTTCAGCAACTGGATACCATTTTTCCGCAGTAAAAACAGATGAAAAAAGACCTCAAAATAATCTTTACCGGGCCGGTGGGGGCAGGCAAAACCACTGCGATCAACGCCATCAGTGATACTGATACCGTTTCCACCAATGAATCCTCCACGGACGAACTCCGCTATCGTAAAAACACTACCACAGTCGCAATGGATTACGGCATCATCAACATGGTGGACAGCAAGCGGGTGCATCTCTACGGGACACCCGGTCAAGAACGTTTCGACTTCATGTGGGACATCCTGATTCAGGGTGGCATGGGTCTGGTCCTGCTGGTGGACAATGCCCGCCCCGACCCTCTGGAAGACACGCAGTTTTTTCTGCAGCGATTCGGAGACTTCATCCAACGCACCCGGGTCGCTATCGGTGTTACCCGGATGGATATCTCCAGTACACCCAGACTGAACGAATACCAGACATTGTTGGATGAGCAGACGCGAAATATCCCACTTTTCGAAGTGGATGCCAGGGTCAGGCAGGACGTATCCATCCTGGTGCAGTCGTTGCTTCATTCTCTGGATCATCAGAAGCGCGAATAACCAGAGTATAGGCCAGCTCAAGCGCAGCGGAACCGGCAGCCCAGCAATGCCTTCGTCACTCCAGAAATGCCCGATCCGCTACGCTTGATCAGGCCTACGCCTCCATTCATTGATTACCATATTAGAAAATATCGATGACTTTTGCGCCGTCTCGTGCTATTTTCCCGCATCGGTTTTAAGGTCAGATTCATCGCGTATCGGCACCCGTCAGCGCGCACTTTGTCAGACCAAGAGGCACACCGGTTTCCAGGGAAGCCCGGCGTGCCTGATATTTTCACCTTCCTGATTGGGTCGTGATGGGTTCGCTCACTCAACTACTGATTACACCTGTCGCCACAGCAGCGCTTATCGCCCTGCTTCCTGGACAGAATCAACGTCTGATCCGGGGAGTCGCCCTCTTCGGTTCAGCCATCACCTTGCTGCTCTCCTGGCGCTTATTCGCCGGCTTTGATAACTCCCTTGCAGATCTGCAATTCATGGAGGTTGTGCCCTGGAACCCGCGCCTCGGCACCTCTTATGCCGTCGGCATCGACGGTATCTCCCTCTCCATGATCCTGCTGGCAACCCTGCTCAGCCTGGTCGCCCTGGCCGCTTCGGCCAGCATCACCAAGCAGGTGAAAGGCTACTACATACTGGTGTTGGTGCTGGAATCCGCCATGCTCGGGGTATTCATGGCCCAGGACTGGTCGCTATTCTATGTCTTCTGGGAGCTGACCCTGATCCCGCTCTTCTTCCTCATCGATCGCTGGGGAGGCAAAAATCGTCAGGGGGCGGCACTCAATTTCGTGCTCTACACCATGGGCGGGTCGGTCTTTATGCTGCTTAGCCTGCTGGTGCTTTTCGACACCCTGCCGGGCCACTCCTTTGCCATGGATCAGATGCGCGCCGGCGCGCACCTGATTTCCGAACAGAAACAGGTCCTGATCTTTTTGGGTTTTCTCATCGGTTTCGGGGTCAAGATGCCGATCTTCCCGATCCACGGCTGGCTGCCGCTGGCCCACGTCGAGGCACCGAGTCCTATCAGCATCCTGCTCTCCGGCATCCTGTTGAAAATGGGGTCCTACGGCCTGATCCGTGCCGCACAGACCCTGCCTGATGCCGTCATCTCCCTGCAGGGGGTACTGGTTGCCATCGCGTTGGTAAGTCTGGTCTACGGTGGTCTGTTGGCCTGGCGGCAATGGGATTTGAAACGGATGATAGCCTACTCTTCGGTCAGCCACATGGGTGTGGTATTGCTGGGCATCGCGACCCTCAATTTTGCCGGTCTGACCGGAGCGGTCATGCAGATGATGGCACATGGATTGGTGGCCGGCGCTATGTTCCTGCTGATCGGGCTGCTCTATGAACGCACCCACACGCGCAACATCAACGACTACAGCTCTCTGCTGCGGGTAGCACCACGCTTTGCCTTCTTCACAACGATTGCATTTATCGGCGCCGTTGGCCTGCCCGGCACTTTTGGTTTTATCGCCGAACTACACGTCCTGATTGGCGGTTTCGAACGTTGGGGCTGGCTGGTGGTACTGCTGACACTGGGCGTATTGATCAGCGCTGCCTATGCGATACGCACTATCGGCCGTCTCTTCACCGGGCCTGTTCGGAAGGAGATGCAGGATATCGCTGACCTGCGGCCCAGCGAGATGGCGGCCGCCATCGTGTTGACTGGCGGCATTGTGTTATTGGGCGTCTTCCCGGCTCCGGCACTAGAGCTTGTGTCCGCCTCCATCACCCAGTTGAGCGCCACCTTCGCGGCCCATCTGTAATCAAGCGAGGAGAAAACTTTGTCCGCCGCCAGCCATGAGACAGATTCCGCCGATATCCGCAGCCGCCTGCATCATGTTATCGAGCACTTCGAGCATGTACTGCCTGGACAGGCGCCTATCAAGGACTTCGTCCACCACAACACGCTGCACGGCTTCCAGCATCTGGAATTCACCGAGGCACTGGCGGAGGCGGAGCGCATTACCGGTGCAAGGGGCTACCTGCCGGATGAGCGTTTCCGGGAGTTCTACGCTGAGGGGCGCATCACCCTGGAAGATCTGCGGGGCGTCATTGATGAGACCCCAGCACTGGAACCCGGCAAGGTCCTGCTGGAGAATATCGACGGCGCACTGACCTACCGTGATATCACCATTGCGGCTTTGCTCCACCCTCTGAAGACAGTCACTGCCTGTCAGTTCAACTGGCAGATCGAAGAGTTGGACCTCCTACGCCGTTTTCAGTCCGACGTCGACAAAAACACTCGCCAACATTTTCTCGAAGCTGCCGCCGAGCAGGGTCTGAGCGACGAAAAGGCTGCCATCTCCGATCTCTGGGCCACCTGCCTCGAAACCCTCGGTCTGGAGGAGTTCCACATGCACCCGGAGGAGCTGATTGACCTCTCTCCGGAGCAGGCGGAGCGCATGCTGCACACCCTGACCATTGAGGACGACAGCTTCAGCAGCGTTCACTACCGAGTGCGAAAAGAGTCCGCCAAGCAACTCGACCAAACGCTGTCGCGGGTCGGACCGGAAATCACCCTGCGTGGCCTGTTGCTTGAAGTGACCGGCAAGGATCTGCTTGATGAGATCCGTCCACTGCTCATCCGTTTCATCGCCAGTTTTCTCGACCAAGGCCAGGCGGCTTGGCAATTCCCCGAGCGCGATACAGGCTTTTACACCACTTGGCGCCGCAGCGTCGCCGTCTCCCTGACCAGTTTCTTCAATGAGATGCCGGAGTGGCAGGACGAGATCGCAGTGCTCGACGAAGACCCGATGGAGGCCGTGATCTCCGAACTGCAGCGCATGGGGCTGCCCAAGGAACGTTGGGAAACCTATCTGGAAAGACTCGCTCTGGAACTGCCCGGCTGGTCCGGCATGTTTCTCTATCGCCACAATCACCCCGGCTACGAAGGCTCTCACGATGTCTCCGTGGAGATGCTGGATTACCTCGCGGTACGTTTGGTGATGGAACGCCTTTTCGCCCAGCGGCTATGCGATCAACAGTGGCAGATTGCGCCCAACCTGGACATGCTGCGCTGGTACTTCCGAAGACGCCGCTCCGAGTTCATGGTGCGTCACAGTCTGCACAACAACCGACTGCCGGAGTATCTCGTCAGCCGTGCACAACAGCTTGAACTGCAGACACCCACACCCAGCGATGACTATCCCCAGTGGCGTCAGCTGGCTGATATGATCTGGACATGGCGTCAAAGCCCCGCCTCCGACCGCCCAAGCGGATATTCGGTCTACGGCAGTGGCTGGCGGCTCTTTCGTCTGAGCCAGCATCTGGGACTTATCGGACAGGATATTGCTAACCTCGGCAAAGAGGGTGTAAAACAACTCTTCGATTGCCTGCAACGCCTCACCCCCGACACCCGAAGCTTCCTCTGGCTGCAGGCCTATGAGCGCAATTACCGCGAGCAGATCTTCAATGCGGTCGTCAACAATGAGGGACGGGGCCGCTGGAAGAGTCGCGCAACCACACCCGCCGCGCAAATCGTCTGGTGCATGGACGATCGTGAAGAGGGCATCCGTCGCCACCTGGAAGTCATCAATCCCGCCATTGAAACCTTCGGTGCGGCGGCCCACTACAACGTCCCGCACAACTGGCGGGGACTCACCGACGAAAAGATTTCCGGGCTCTGTCCGGTGGTCATGGTGCCGGCACACGAGATCAGGGAAACAGTACACCCCGGCGCGGAAACCCAGGCAAATCAGCGCCATAAACGGCACAAGAAACGGCTTTGGTTGAAAGATCTCCTACACCAGGAGACCCGCCGTAACCTGCTGGGTTCGACCGTACTGATCGCGCTGGCAGCCCCCGCCACCCTCGGGATTCTGGCAGCCAAGGTGTTGGCGCCGTTAAAGGTTGGCAAACTCTCTGCCAAACTGCGTGATACTTACGAAACCGCCGTGCAGACCGATATCGCCGTCACCGCAGCACCAGACGCGCCCGAAGGTACGATCGAACACAATCGCCTCGGTTTCTCGGATGAGGAACAGGCCGACCGTGTAGAGACATTTCTACAAAACATCGGTCTGGTGGATGGTTTCTCACCACTGCCCATCATCATGGGCCACGGCTCCAGCAGCGAGAACAATCCGCACCGCGCCGCTTACGACTGCGGTGCCTGCAGCGGCCGTCACTCCGGTCCCAATGCGCGTATTCTTGCCGCCATCGCCAATCGCCCGGAGATCCGAGAGATCCTGTCTCAACGGGGGATCGATATCCCCAAGAACAGCTGGTTCATCGGCGCCTTCCACAACACCTGCGATGAGAGCTTCGACTGGCTCGATATGGACAAGGTGCCAAAGTCCCATCAGCAGATTCTCTCGGTTATCCAGAGAAATGTGGACGAAGCCAGCCGCCATTCGGCCCATGAGCGCTGCCGTAAATTTTTCTCCGCCCCAAAACATCCCGACCTGAAGCAGGCGCTTGCCCATATCCAGGGACGCGGTAACGACTTCAGCCAGGCACGTCCCGAGCTGGGCCATGCCACTAACGCCTGCGCCTTCATCGGCCGCCGCTCCATTACCCAGGGCGCCTTCTTCGACCGCCGGGCCTTCCTTATCTCCTATGACCCCACCATTGATCCCAGTGGTGAGATCATCGAACGCCTGCTGTTGGCCAATGGCCCGGTGGGCGCGGGAATCAGTCTGGAGTACTACTTCTCCACCGTAAACAACGACGAGTACGGCTGTGGTTCCAAGATAACCCACAACATCACCGGCCTCTTCGGCGTCATGGAGGGAACCAGCTCCGACCTGCGCACCGGCCTGCCACGGCAGATGATCGAAATCCACGAGGCGATGCGTCTGCAGGTCATCGTGGAGCAGAAGATCGACCTGCTGACTGAGATCTATATGCGACAACCTCCGCTACAGGAGTTGGTGGGTAAAGGTTGGTTGCTACTCAGCGCCAAAGATCCGGACAGCGACCGAATCGATGTCTTCTATCCCGATCGAGGCTGGGTGCGCTGGGAGGGCCAAGTCAACGAACTGCCGACAGTAAAAGACTCCGCCGACTGGTACACGGGGCACATGGAGCCTCTGACGCCAGTGTTGCTGGAACAACCCGGAGAGACCCGTCATGCCTGAATTCAGCCACTCCGTCTGGTATGCCCCGCTGTTCGCACTGATTCCGATGATACCGCTGCTGCCCCTGTTGGCAGCCGGCTGGATTGGTCTCTCTTACGCTTATGAAGGCAACCGCGGTGAGTCCGGTGAGAAAATCACGGCACGGGTGGCAGTTGGTGCCGCTTTCCTCTCCCTGCTCTGTCTGCTGTTGGTCGATCTCCATGCCCTGCTCACCGGACATGCGCCGGGACAGGTACACATAGCGGAGTGGCTCAACAGCGGCGACTACCAGATCAATATCAGCTTCACACTGGATGCCCTGGGTCTCTCCATGGCCACCCTGGTGGCAACCATCTCGTTCATCACCCTGCGTTTCTCGGTCAACTACCTGCATCGTGAAGCGGGATTCCAGCGCTTCTTTATGATCCTCTGCCTCTTCATGTCGGCAATGCTGTTGATCGTGATGAGCGGCAATGCAGTCATGGCGTTTATTGGTTGGGAGTTGGCGGGCGTGAGTTCCTACCTGCTGATCGGCTATTCACTCGACCGCCCCACCGCCACCAACAACGCCACTCGCGCCTTTGTCACCAACCGCATCGGCGATGCCGGTTTTATCCTGGCGATCTTCCTTGCGCTGACGTTGATTAGTGATGTCGAGTGGCCGGGCATCCTCTCCGGTGTCTCCGGAATGTCGACCCTGACTGCCGGCCTTCTGGCCTTTGGATTCCTGCTCGCCGCCCTGGTGAAATCAGCTCAAGTGCCGTTCTCGCCCTGGATCGCCCGCGCACTGGAAGGCCCAACCCCTTCCAGTGCGGTGTTTTACGGCAGTCTGATGGTACATGCCGGCGTGTTCCTGGTAATCCGGCTACAACCGGTCTTCGAACAGACCCCTCTGATGATGATTTTTCTCATCATTTTTGGAGCGACGACTACGCTCTATGGCTATCTGTCGGGATTGGTGCAGACAGATGTAAAGAGCATGCTGATCTTCTCCACCATCGCTCAGGTGGGCCTGATGTTCGTGGAGTGCGGCCTCGGCCTGTTTGACCTGGCTGCCTGGCACCTGGCCGCCCACGCGATCTGGCGCGCGTATCAGTTCCTCAGCTCCCCAGCCCATATGCACCTGATGTCACGTCCCACCCGGCCGGTACCGGCATGGCTGGGCAGACGCCGCTGGCTCTATACTGCCGCCGTCAATCGCTTCTGGCTCGGCTCCATCGGCGATTGGCTGCTGACGCGCCCCACCAAAAAATTGGCTCAGGACGCGCAGAATTTCGATGACAAGGTCATCATTCCGCTGGTTGGTTTGCCAACCCAGGCAGACGCGATCAGTTCGCTGGCGCAATGGGAACACAAGAGAGGCGGACACCATCCTTCAGCTGAAGGTAACGTGGGAATGGGACACGGCCTTGCAGGAAAATTGATGGAAGGTATTGCCTCCCTTCTGCACTGGTTCGAGGAACATCTGGTGCTGAAGGGCGGGGGCGAGGGACTGATCAATACGATTCAACGTGTCGGTGGCCAGCTGCAGAAGATCGAAGTGCTGCTGAGTCAACCTCGTTACCTTTTGCTGCTGATCATGGCCACCTTTGCGGTGATTATCTGAGGAGTCCTGAATGATGATGACTGAAATCCATTGGACCGCCCAGTCGAGCTACCCGATTCTCACCACGTTGCAGTTGCTGCCACTGGTCATAATGATGGCAATCCTGACTATGAGGGAGAACCGGCTGGTGCCTTTGATCGGCATTGCCGGCGCGGTAGCGGAACTTCTTCTGGCCATCAACCTCTGGCTTAATTACGACACCCATCAGGGTGCCATGCAGTTTGCCGAGCGGGCTGAGCTGTTTGGCCCCCTTGCCTACCATGCCTCGGTGGACGGCATCAGCGTGCTGTTTATCCTGCTCACTGCGTTGATCACGTTGTTGATGGTGATTTACGGGCAGGTGCGACAACTGCTGCCCCACGCCTGGTTTCTCTCTCTGGTATTTGCGGTGGAAGCGGCACTGATGAGCATGTTCGTCACCGTCGATCTGCTCTGGTTCGTTCTGGTATCCATTGTAGAGTTGGGACTGGTGGGCATTCTGCTCTCCCGCTGGTCGACCTCACCTGAATCGGAACTTGCCCAGACCCGCTACTACCAATTCATGAGCACCGGCATTCTATTACTGCTGGTCGGTATCGTCATCCTGGGTTGGAACCATGCAGACGCAACCGGGGGACGCTGGACTTTCGATCTGTTTGAACTCGCCCAAGCGCCTGTCTCAGCCGGGTTTCAGTCTGTGGTCTTTTTCCTCTTTTTCTACGGCCTGGCGGTGCGTGTACCGATCTTCCCGTTACACGGGTGGCTTCCGCTGGTCGCTGAACACGGCACCGTCGCCGCAGCACCCGTTTTTCTCATCGGCCTCAAGATCGGTATCTACGGCATGCTGCGCTTTATATTGCCGCTAATGCCCGAGGCGGTGATGCAGTGGCACGAGTTCATCGTTACCATCGCCGTTGTGGGTATCTTCTATGCCGCGTTGTTGGCAATGCTACAGGTTAACCTGCGCCGACTGCTGGCCTTTGCCGTGGTCTCTCATACCAGCGTATTGGTAATCGGCCTGTTCGGTCTCAACCAAATGGCTTTTGAAGGCGCTGTCATGCTGTCGATCAATTTTGGTCTGGCAATCACCACGCTGCTTTTTATGCAGGGCTTCGTCTATCGGCGCACCCACACATTGGTGATGGCGCGCCTGGGCGGACTCTTCGACAGCATACCGGTAATAGGCATTACATTTCTCATAGCAGGTCTCTCCATTGTCGGCATGCCGGGAACCCCAGGCTTTGATGCGGCCCATCTGATGCTTGAGGGTGCCATTCACCGCTATGGCGCACTGATCACCATTGCAGCCGCCCTGGGCAATGTGGTGGCCGCAGGTTTCCTGCTCTGGGCATTCCAGCGTGCTTTTCTTGCGCCTCAGGATGAGTCCCAGCCTGTGCGTAAGGTGGATCCGACCACATCGACGGAACTGCTCATCTCAGGCGCAATGATTCTGGTTCTGCTGGGTGCCGGATTTTATTCCGAACCCTGGCTCGATCTGATCGAGAAATCTCTGGAAGGGTTGAGCGCACTCTACACGACAGCTCACGTTTAAACTGTTCATCGGTGGCTATCAGTCACTCAACACTGGAATCGAGAAACGATGGTTGAAACAATCCAGGCACTGACAAACGGCATTCCGTTGATCAGCCTGCTGATCCTCTCGCTACCGATAGGCGCAGCTTTGATCTGGCTGGTTCCCGGTAGTGAAAGATCTCGTTGGGTGGTACTTGCGACCGCGCTTATCGACCTGGTGCTCGCCACCCTGATACTTCTGGGTTTTGACGCGACACAGAGCGGCTTTCAGTTTGTCGAAACAGCGAGTTGGATACCGTCTCTCAACATCCACTACAAAGTGGGCGTGGACGGAGTTTCTGTGCTGTTCCTGCCTTTAACCGTGCTGCTCTTCCTTGGCGTGATTCTCAGCTCATGGACCAGCGTGCGCACCCTGCCCCGGCTCTACTACACACTGCTGTTGCTGTTGGAAAGCGCGACCTTGGGCATTTTTGTCTCCCTCGACACCATACTCTTTTTCCTTTTCTGGGAACTGACGCTGATCCCGCTCTATTTTCTCATCAGTTTCTGGGGAACCGGCGCAAACCGACGTTATGCTGCGGTAAAATATACTCTATTCATGATGGCCGGCGGCGTACCACTGCTGTTCGGGTTCGTGTTACTCGCCTTCAATCATGCCGAGGTTGCCGGAGCCACTCTGCCCGGCGGTTTGGTCTTCGACGTGGAAGCCCTGCTCAGCCAACCGCTACCCGCTGAAATGCAGACCCTCATCTTCCTGTTGCTGCTGGCAGGTTTTGCCTTCAAGACGCCGATATTTCCCTTCCACACCTGGCTGCCGGTGGTAGCCATGGAGGGACCCATAGCCATCGCAGCCCTGATGACCGGTCTCAAACTCGGCGCTTACGGCATCATCCGCTTTGTTGTGCCCATGGCACCGGCTGCTGCACAGGATTTTCACTGGCTGCTTGCCGGTCTTGGTGTCATCGGCATCCTCTACGGTGCAGTGATGGCCATTGCCCAGACAAACCTGCGACGCATGCTCGCCTACTCAAGCATCAGTCACGTAGGGCTTGTAATATTGGGTATCGCCTCATTGAATATCCAGGGTATCCAGGGCGCGCTGTTCCACCTGTTGAACTTCACCATCGTGGCCGGCGGCCTTTTCATCCTGACCGGCTTTCTGCACCACCGCACCGGTTCCACCGACATCATCAGCCTGGGGGGTGTTGCCCAGCGGATGCCGCTGTTGACCGCGTTCTTCTTCCTCTTTGGTCTAGCCAGCATGGGGGTTCCGGGTACCAACGGTTTTCCCGCAGAGTTTCTGGTTCTGGTCAGTGCCCTTGAGACCCACACCGGGGCCGGTCTGGCAGCACTCTTTGGGGTCGTGCTGAGTGCGGGTTACTTCCTGTCGATCTATCGACGCAGCTTTCTTGGCCCCATCACCTCACCCGTGATTGATGAAGCCCTGGATCTACGCCACCGTGAACTTTTGCTGGCAAGCGTCATGGGAGTGCTTATCCTCACAGCAGGACTCTACCCGAATGCAGTGCTCGACCTGACCCGGGTGGCGAGCGAGCAATGGGTGGCAGGAGTGAAGTAATCTAATCCATGCTCTTTCAACGATGCTAGAATCGCCTGGAGAAAGACTCATTCGGAGAAGAGCATGCGAACCGTTTCCGCCATTACCCTTCTGCTTTTGGCATTTACTGCCCAGGCAGACCCGTCGTTTCAACTGACAAGCCCCGATATCAAAACCGGAACCCTGTTGAACAATGCACAGGTTTTCAATGGATTTGGTTGCAACGGCGGCAATATCTCTCCCCAGCTCAACTGGTCCGGCGCTCCGGAGAATACCAAGAGTTTCGCCGTAACGGTTTATGACCCCGATGCGCCAACCGGCAGCGGTTGGTGGCACTGGGTGATTTTCAACATTCCCGCCAATGCCGTTGGACTGGCCCGCAATGCGGGTAACCCAACATTCCATCTGGCGCCGGAAGGCAGCGTCCAGAGTCGCACTGACTTCGGCACTGCGGGATTTGGTGGCGCCTGTCCTCCGAAAGGGCATGGCAAACATCGTTACCAGTTCAAGGTTCATGCCCTGGATATTGAAAGGCTCGACATCGGCCTCGACAGCAGTGGCGCACTGGCCGGCTACTATCTCAACGCCCATCAGCTGGACGTGGCGGAGATCGAGGCGATCTATGAGCGTGTAGCACCACCACCTGTGCCACCGGCGAATTTCAGCGTGAAATGAGTCGATTCAAACAATTGGAGCAGGCAACCGACAAGACAAGCGACGCATTGCAACAAACAGCGCTGGCTCACACAAAGGCCCTGCTGGAGCAGGCAGGGCGCCACTTTGGGCGACAGTTTCCTGATGTGACCATCAATTTTGACCTGAAAGGACAAGCGGCTGGAATGGTCCGTTTTCCCGCTTTGGGCAAGCCGCAAATCCGTTACAACGCCCTTCTCCTGAATGAAAATGCCGATGATTTCCTCAAACGGACCGTTCCTCATGAAGTGGCCCATGTCATCGCCCGTGTTTACTACAGCATAAATATCCGTCCTCACGGCACCGAGTGGCAGTCAGTCATGCACTTTTTTGGTGCCGAAGCGAGCCGCTGCCACAGTTACGATACGCAACGCGCCTCGACCAGGAAGCTCCAACAGTTCCGCTATGCCTGTGGCTGTAGCGAACATCTGTTAACCAGCATCCGGCACAAGCGAATCCAGGCCGGCCTGCGCTACAGCTGTCGAAAGTGTAAAAATCCACTAGAGTTGGTGGTAAGTGCCGATAAGTGAGATAGCCTCTTGAAAACACTGCTGGCAGCGCTGCTGCTGACACTCTGGTCTCAGCAGACCTATGCATTTTTCTGCTTCACCTTCAGTGGGAGTGGCGGAGAGCGATATTCTCGTCAGAGGGCATGGTTACCGCCTGCCTATTTTCCACCAGCGCCCCATAGTCCAGGCTATCCGCTGGAGAGTGATCCTCAGCCACCCCCGATCCGCCCGGTACAAAAACCCGTCGAACAGGAGGTGGAGATCATCAATGGCTATCGCTTTCGAGCACTTGGTAGAAACCGCACTAACGAACAGGCTAAAATCCCCCGCCTCAACCATTAAAATCTGACGATCATTTTTCAGAAACAGATTCCAGGAGTTTTCCGTGGCAGAAAAGAGTGTGGATGTTGCCATCATCGGTTCCGGCACCGCCGGTCTGAACGCAACCAGTAAGGTCGGTCCTGCCGGCAAGAGTTTTGTACTGATCAACGGCGGAGAGCCGGGCACCACCTGTGCACGGGTCGGCTGCATGCCCTCGAAGGCACTGATCCAAGTGGCGGAGGATTACCACCGACGCACCCATCTTGGCCGCTACGGGGTGGATGGTCACGAAGAGTTGACCATCGACATTCCCGAAGCAATGGAGCATGTACAGGACCTGCGGGACAACTTCGTCGACCGGGTACTCTCCAACAGCACCGACAACATGGGCGAAAAGTTTATCGAAGCCTATGCAAAATTCGTCGATCCTCACACCCTGGAACTCGATAACGGCGACCGCATCCATGCCGAAAAGATCGTTATCGCCACCGGCTCACGTCCGGTTTTGCCCAAAGCCTGGAAGGCATTCGGCAGTAAGGTATTGACCACCGACAGTTTCTTCGAATTAGAGAATTTGCCCGAGTCCATGGCCATCGTGGGACTTGGTGTGATTGGCCTCGAATTGGGCCAGTCAATCAGTCGCCTTGGTGTCGATCTCAGCGGTTTCGATCTCGCGGAACAGATCGGTGGAATCACCGACCCGGAAGTCAGCAAGGTCGCCCTGGAGATCATGAGCCGGGAGTTCCCCATCCATCTCGGCAAGGCCGTGGAGATCAGCGAAGAAGGTGAAAAACTCCGGGTCACCGCCGGTGACACCTCGGTGGTGGTGGACAAGGTACTGGTCAGCATGGGCCGGATTCCCAATGTCGACAACCTGGCCCTGGAAAACGCCGGTATCGAGCAGAATGAACACGGCGTGCCTCACTACAATCCCAACACCATGCAGATTGGCGACTCCCATATCTTTATCGCCGGTGACATGAACGGTGACCGTCAAATCCTGCACGAAGCCGGCGACGAAGGAAAGATCGCCGGTTACAACGCGGCCAATGACACGGTGCAGGGTTTCAAACGTAAGGTTCCCCTGGCAATCACCTTCTCAGATCCCAACATCTGCCTGGCTGGTGCGCGTTATTCGGAGCTTGATCCGGAAACCACCGCAATCGGCGAGGTGCGCCTGAATCCGGTCGGTCGCGCCATGATCATGGGGCAGAATCGAGGCATTATCCGGGTCTACGGTGACAAGGCGACCGGCCGGATGCTGGGGGTAGAGATGATCAGTGTGCGGGGAGAAAACCTGGGACACCTGCTGAACTGGGCGATTACCCAGGAATTGAGCGTCGGAGACCTGCTGCGCATGCCCTTCTATCACCCCGTGATCGAAGAGGCATTACAGGCGGCGCTCAACAACCTCTATTCCAAGGTCGAGCGCAAGAACGAAGGGCCGATCAAAGAGCTGATTCCGCTGGATTAATATCCGCTCAAAACGCCACATCCTCTATTCTGGGCGTAGGCCCGATCAAGCGTAGCGGACCGGGTGCTTCAGGGTTGCCGGTTCCGCTACGCTTGAACCGGCCTACGCCCTTTTTTGCAGTTTCATTCCCTTAAAATACTGAAAGGTTACCGGCTCGATCTCGGGGTGCGCCAGCAAAAACGCTTCGAGTTTTTTCAGTGAATAGGGGCTCATCGCCTTGGGGTGTCCCATCACGTTGAAGATCGGCTCGCGCCCGGAGGCCAGCAGGCTCCTATAGGACTTTTCCAGCAGACCGGCCTTGGCGCCATCGATGGAGGTTACGGTATTGGTGACCTTGGTCAGAAGCTCCCGGTAGTAGGCGGCATTGGCCACCATGGCAGCGCCATCGCCATAGGGTTTGAAATCCCCCCGCGCAAACTTTTTGATGAATACCATCTTCCAGTAAAAAGAGGGCCAGACCCTGCAGGCGGTGATGGGAATCTCCAGGAAACGTCCCCGCTCCACTTCTTTGACTGGATCACTTTCAAATCGCCAGAGAGACTTTTTCGGTGCGCCGCGAAAGTCGAAACCGCGTATATCGTCCGGCGACATACCCTCGTCGTAGACCGTGCTGTCGAGCCAGATACCCTGATTATGGAGCGCGTCACCAATAGGATCAAAGGGCTGCATGCACCAGCCGCCGGCACGGTAGGCAAAGATTGAGTCGCCCACGATATCAGTCAGCGCTTTTTTATAACGCGTGACGATCTCTTCGACCGCCTCGGGTGCATAGTCATGCAGACGGTAGCGACCCGTGTCGATTCGCCAGCCGCCATCCACGTACTCCGTATCCTCCCAGTGGGGGTGGATATGCAGCTGCACATCATGACCATCCTTCGTAAGCCGCTGAAGCTGCTCACTGATAACAGCGTAATCCTGCTGCAAATCATCATTATCAGGCGCAGCACGCTTCAGCTTGTCCAGATAACCGGCATCCACAAAAAGCGTAAGCTTGGCACCAAAACGATCGACCAGTTTTGCCAGTTCATCGATGGGATGGATCATGCAATTGTGGACACTGCCCACTTCCCGACCAAAGAAGAGCTCATAATCCAGGGTAATAAGCAGACGCGTGCCCATCAAAAACTATCCGTACCAACCAAATCGGTCATTATCGCAAAACTTACCGGTTCCTGGGCAAATTTTTGTCACGCATCTGCCAGAAATATCGCCCGGCGCGGTGCCGGCAGGCCTTCAATTGTCTGTGAGGCCTCCTGAGGGTCGAGGTAGTCCGCCAGGGACTCAAACTGCATCCACTCTGTCGAACGCTGCTCCTCCACAGAAGTTCGGCCCACATCGATCAGACGGATATTGCTGAATCCCGCCCGGCGCAACCAACTCTTTAGGGTTGCAGGCGAGGGCAGAAACCAGACGTTGCGCATCTTGGCGTAGCGTCCCTCCGGCACCAGCACCTCCCCCAGCTCCCCTTCTATGACCAAGGTTTCCAGCACCAGCTCCCCCCCCTTGCGCAGACAGCCTTTCAGTTCCGACAGATGAGCAAATGGGGAACGGCGATGGTAGAGAACCCCCATGGAAAAAACCGTATCAAAAGCCTGTAGATTGGGGGGCAGATCCTCGATACCCAGGGGCAGCACCTCCACCGGGAATTGCCGCCCCAGGAAGTGACGGATCGCCTCGAACTGTTTGACGAAAAGCTGTGTGGGATCGATGCCGATCACCTGCCGGGCACCCTCCCCAACCATGCGCCAGCAGTGGTAGCCGTTACCACAACCCACATCCAGCACCAACCGATCCCGCAAAGGTTGGATGTGGCCTTGCAGGCGCGCCCATTTCCAGTCTGAACGCCACTCTGTGTCAAGCCGGATAGCAAAAATGTCAAATGGCCCTTTGCGCCAGGGATGGAGCTGTTTCAACAGACCCGCGATCTCCTGCCGAATTTCATCGTCACAGAACTGCTCCGTCCTGATAGTCACGGCACTGGAGGTAAGATCGATCAATGATGGTTCAATGGAAGGCAGTGCGGCGATCGCCTCAGACCACTTCCGCATATCGCCGTGGGACTGCTCCCTCCAGACAGACTCAATCTGTTCCGGCAACTGTTCCAGCCAACGCCCCAAGGGGGTTCTCATCAGCGGCACCATCCACTGCCAATCACCGTTCATTTGATGGTCAGCAGGGAGACGAAATTGAAACATTGAAACCAGACTTCCACGGTATTGAAACCAGCTTGAAACAATCTGTCCTGGTGGGTAGCCAGGGTTTCGGGAAGCAGCACATTCTCCAGCGCGGTACGCTTCTGGCTGATCTCCAGATCCGAGTAACCCTGGCCTTTTTTGAAGGCATGGTGCATGTCGGTAAAAAGGGCCTGCGCCTGAGGCTTTCCCAAGGCAATCTTTTCCGACAACACCAAAATCCCACCTGGCAGCATACCGTCAAAGATGTGCTGCAACAGTCCGGAACGCCGCTCCGGCGGCACGAACTGGAGGGTAAAATTGAGCACTACCATGGAGGCTTTCCGCACCCTGATATCCTGAATATCAGCACACACAAAATCCACAGGCGCCTTTCCGGTATCGGCTTCAAGAAACTCTCTGGCCCGTGTCAGCATGGCAGGAGAGTTATCCACCGCAATGACACGGCAATCCCTGTCACCGATGCCTGAACGCATGGCTAAGGCAGCGGCACCCAAAGAACAGCCTAAGTCATAACAGCGGCTTTCAGACTGCACACTCCGGGCCGCCAGGGTAGCGATCATATTGATGATGGTTGCATACCCCGGTACCGAACGCTGAATCATGTCCGGGAAGACACCTGCCACCGCCTCATCGAAAACAAAATCGGTGACCAATGCCTGGGGGGTTGCGTAGATATTGTCTTTACCCATTGCTGTCCTGTATTCGACCAAAACACGTCAATATCCGGAGGCTCTTTCGGATGGTCGGATTCATTGTGCCGTAGTCAGTTACTAAAGGGTGCATAGGATAGGCGACATACGCAAACGAGGGTGTCGGCGGCAGGGAAGCCGCCGCCAAGCCTACAGGGATGTATATTCGGCGCCCCTCGTTTGGGGATGTCGGCTATCCAACGTTCTCCTTAGTAGTTCTATTAATGATTTTCAGACCTGCATTTTACGCTGATTTCCACTTGAGTGATGCAATCGAATAGAATGCCATTTGCCGCAGAAGGAGTAACCTATGAGCCTGTTCGACTTCCTCTTAACCGACCAGATGAAACGCGACAAGATCGCCACCAAAATAGGTCTAAAAACAGGCATCTTCGTTGAATGCCCAATTTGCCGGGATGTCACGGAAGCGCCAAATCATGAAGCCTTCCGGGAGCAGACTGAGGTCTATGTCAGGACGCTGGTAGAGAATCGGGATGGACAGACGAAATTATTCGGCAATGATGAAACCGAGATGATCCGCACTATCGCAGAGGTCGGAAAAAAACTGCCTTACAACTGTATGTGTCACATTTAGCCTGCGGCAAAAGAACGAGCTGCCGCCTCTCCCTCGCCTACATCGACCCGACTCAATAGCAGTGCTCCCGCTACAAACAGTACTGCCACCGAGAGAATGGCTATACGCGCATCCCCGGTAATCACGCCAACCCAGCCCATCAAGAGGGGACCAAATACCACTGCAAACTTACCCAGCATATTGTAGAAACCAAAAAACTCCGCAGCCTGATCCCGCGGTATCAAGCGAGCATAGAGTGAGCGGGAGAGCGACTGAATCCCTCCCTGCACCAATCCAATAGCCACAGCCAGTGCGTAGAATTCCCAGACCGAATCCATGCGGTAGGCCCAAAGAAGAATCATTAGATAGATGAAGATCGCCAACATTATCCCTTGCCTGGGACCTCTTCTTGCACCCAGTCGCCCGAACAGGATAGCCGCAGGGAAACCAACGAACTGGGTGATCAACAGGGCTGTCATCAGATTGTTGGCATCAAAACCGATAGAGAGTCCGTAATCCACCGCCATGCGCACGATGGTATCGACCCCGTCGATGTAGAGCCAGTAGGCCAACAGGAAGAGGAAGGTCATACGCAACTGCCGCAGCTTGCGTAGCGTCGACAGAAGCTGTCGAAAACCGGCCAGCAGATGACTGCCCTCAGCATGCTTTTTTTGGGGTTCTTTAACGAACAGAAAGACAGGAATCGAGAACAGGCCCCACCAGATGGCGACCGTGATAAATGAGAGTCTGACCGCCTCGGCAGTACCGCTGAGACCGAAAAACCCAGGATAGAGCGTCATCACCACATCAAAGGCAAAAAGCAGGCCTCCCCCCAGATAGCCCACGCCAAAACCCAGTGCGGAGAGCCGGTCGTAATCCTTCTCCTCCGCCACCGACACCAACAGGGAGTCATAGAAGATCACACCCCCGGAAAAACCAAGAATCCCCAGTCCGTAGAGTGTCAGCGCCATCATCCAACTGCCCTGTCCAACCAGATAGAGGGCACCGGTCATGACTATGCCCATCGAGGTGAAGAAGAGCAGGAAACCTTTTTTTGCACCGGCCTGATCTGCGATCGATCCCAGCAGGGGCGCAAGACAGACGATGATGAGGCTTGCCAGAGAATTGGTCATACCCAGGTGGAAGGTACTCTCCGTGGCTTCGACCCCCGCACTCCAGTACTGCTTGAAGAAAAGCGGAAAAAAACCGGCCATCACCGTTGTGGCGAAGGCTGAATTCGCCCAGTCATAGAAGACCCAGGCGAGCGCGTCCCCACGAATCTTCCGCATGAATGTCTACTCTTCCTCTTTCACATGTTCCTTGATCATATTGGCCAGTACCGCCATGCGCACCAACTTGGCCAGCGATCCCGCTTCCATCTTCTCCATCACCCGGGCACGATGAGCCTCAACCGTCTTTGCACTGACACCGAGGGTGGTGGCAATCTCTTTGTTGGCCTTGCCGCTGGTCACCATCTCCATGACCTCATGTTCCCTGGGCGTGAGCCGGGCAAGACGGGCGGCAATCTCAGCGCGTTGAGACTGATAATCCCGCTGTTGCTCATCAAGCGACAGCGCATGCCGGATGCTCTCCAGCAACAGTTCATCATTGAAGGGTTTCTCGATGAAATCCACAGCACCCGCTTTCATCGCCCGTACCGCCATCGGCACGTCGCCATGCCCGGTAATGATGATGACCGGGATCGCAATCTGATGATTCATCAGGTACTCCTGCAGCTCCAACCCGCTCATGCCCGGCATGCGCACATCGAGTAACAGGCAGCCTGAGCGTCCCGGATAGTAGCTTGAGATAAAAGCACTCGCAGAGTCGAAGGTCTCCACCTGCATGGCCACAGACTCGATCAGCCACTTCAGGGAGTTCCGCATGGCCTGGTCATCGTCAACAACAAATACCGTCGGTTTATTGCTCATATATTCAGTATCCCGGTAGTTCCAGCTTTGGATCAGTCGGTAATATAACCGTAAACTCAGTGCCATGTCCCAGCTCGGAAGTCACGAAAATATCACCCTGGTGATCCTCGATAATCTTGCGGCTGATGGCTAACCCCATGCCCATCCCACTCTCCTTGGTCGAGAAGAAGGCGTCGAACAAGTGTTCCATAATATCAGGTGGAATACCGGGTCCGGTATCCCGAACCTGTATCTCCACCCGCCTCTCATCCAGTTTGCAGGTAACCAGCGTCAGTCTTCTCTGGCTCACCTCTACCTGCTGGAGAACCTGAATGGCGTTGCGCACCAGATTGAGCAGCACCTGTTCGATCTGCACCAGGTCGACCTTCACCGGCAAACCTTCACCAGCGAGGTCGAGAATAATTTCGACGGATCGCTTGTTTGCCTCGTACTCCACAAACGAAGCAACTTCAATAACCAACTCATTCAGGTTGACCAATATCTGCTCATGGGGCTTCTTACCCACCAGACTGCGCAGACGTTTGATGATCTCTCCAGCCCGCTCCGCCTGAACGGTGATCTGGGCCATTGCGTCCACCAATTCCGCCTCACCACCGATCCCCGCCTGTAGACGGCGTACGCAGCCACTGGCGAAATTAACAATGGCGGCAAGCGGCTGGTTCAACTCATGCGCCAGTCCGGTGGCCATCTCACCCATTGTACTGACCCGGCAAACATGTACCAGTTCCGACTGGTGCTGACGGCTTTGCTGCTCAGCACTTCGCACCTGGGTAATATCCCTGCCGTATATATTGACGTAACCAAGTTCAACAATCGGCGCCAGCAGCAGGGAGAAAATCTGCCCATCACTGGCAAGTTCATACTCCCTGTCATGGCCCGCCTCCAGTGTCTCCAACACCAGATTGCGCCAATACAACGGCAGCGTCTGGGCCAGTTCACACCCCCAATAGTCGAGCAGGGGTTCGCTTGCCGCATTGGCATAGGTGATCACACCACGGTTGTTTATGCGTAACACCGGACTTGGATTTTCACTGGTAAACTTTGCCAGGCTCTGAATCTCCCGTTCTGCCTTGCGCCGTTCACTGACATCCCGTAGATAAAGGGTGAAAAGCGTCTGATCATGCATGTAGATTGGCACCGCTGAACACTCAACAGGTGTTTCGGCACCATTGACATCCGTCGTCAAAAAACCCTCTGGGGCGCAGGCGCTCGCACCTTCCTGCAGGTTGCGGCAAGCTGCCAGCAGACTCCTGAAACGTGTCCTGTCGTCCGTATGGATCAGCTGCTGTGTGATGGATTGCCCTATTAGATGGTCACGTTCAAAACCAAAGGTCCGTTCTGCGGTTACATTCACCTCGACCACTGTTGCTGTCGAGTCCACCGTAATAATTGAGTCCAGCGCAGTATCCAAGAGTGTGCTTTTCAACACCTCGGAATTGTGAATCTGCGTCTCATGTTCGCGCTGCACCTCATCCTGCGCCGCACCGACACGCTGAAAATAGTCCCGAATCCAGGCTTCCAGCACCAATAGCTGGTTGCCCCGATCCTGCACTGGCTGTTCGATGTTCAATGCACGCCGGCCAAGGTTGGATATTCGATGAAGAAAGTGATTGAGTCGGGCAGAAACAAAGAAAAACAGCAGAGAGAACACCGCCACAAAAGCGGCGGCTTCAAGCAGCCGCTCACGCCGCTCGCTTGCAAGAATTCGCTGGCTGGTCTGCTCCACCCGTTTACGGGATATCAGGGTGGCAAACTGGATATTCTGATCCGACCCCTCATAAACCGTGAAAGACTGGGAAGTGACGAGATAATCGTCTTCCCATTGGCTTAGTTTGGAATTGCGCAGAACCTGTTTCTCATCACTACTGGAGAGCAATACCTGGCGGTCCGCATCCAACAAGCCGACAACGCTGCCGTCACCGGCCACGACCTGTTGTGATTGAAGCAGGAAGCGTTCGTCGATAGGGATGACCAGCATTAATACCGCCTTTTTCCGCCCATGTGGATCGTCAATGGCTGACCAGGCAATCAGGTAGGGGGCTTGCCAGACATTTGTCACCACAGCACCGTCCCTGCCTGAATAACCCTTTGCCGCTTTCGCTACCGGGAAAGGTGTGTCCTGTTGATGAAAGACCTCCCGCACCCTATCTTTGGCATCCAACAGCACCACCTGACTTGGCGCCACTGAACCAACCATTGGATGTCCCTTCTCCAGCCATGCGGGCTGCGATTCTATGTAGGTTTTTGGGTATAGCTGGCGACTTTCCCAATCAGGCAATTGAACATGATTGACCAAACGCCAATGCTGCGACAGACCATGCGCAGCAATCTGCCACTGCCGCAGATACTGCTCGAACCGATAGCGGGTGTCACGTGCACGTCGATCCAGCTGCAGTTCGAGCTCACTCTGAAAAATTTCGCCCAGTGCCCGGCTTTGTATGGGGTCCAGCACCAACCAGACCAGCACTCCGCAGAGCACACCCACAAGGACAGATATCCACTGCAACGGAATGCGCTCAAACCAGCGAAAAAACCTGCTTCTGCCCGTATGCGCCATCAAATACCCAAATGATCAACCCTGTGATTTCAATGATATACGAAACCATCATGAGACTGATCATAGGACTTTCACGGGCCGCTGGATAGTCCAAAGGGATTTGGATCTCATATTGTCTCCCTCTACCGAGGCACCAAAATCAACCCTCGAAAGAAAAACCGATCTCTTTTCAAAAAAAAGAGGCGCTGTTTGCGCCTCATTCGAAGATTCCAGGTGTATCCCGGATAGAAAAAAGTATCGGCCAAATATGAAATCTATCTGACCTGGATTTAAGTCAAATTGCGATTGTCCTGCCGGGGCTTGAGCCAGACACCGGTCCAGGTCTTGTCATCGTTGTATCAGCCTGCCCATTCAGTATTCGTCTGAGCATCTGACGGACGTTGGTATCCAATTCACTGAACATGAGACCGACACCATCCGCCCTATGGTGAACCACCAGTGCCTTGGCTTTACACAGCACACTTTTCGTGGAGCATTTGACTGGAAAAGTGATCTCCACCAAGGCATTAATTGCCAACTGGACACGCCCGACATTGATGAACATACCACCCAACCCTACATCCTGGGTTTTCCCGTTGATCAAACCAAGCCCACGGTAATGGAGCGTTACGTTAAGCGCGATAGGTTTTCGCACAGCACAACGGTGTTCCACTGTCTCTGTCCTATAGATTGTAAAAATCTGTATCAGGGAATGGTAAGCGTAGTTCACTGATTAGAATTGGCAAGGCCGGGGCTTTGCCCGTCTGAGCAAGGGATTTTCCCTATCAAAAACCACTAGTGCTCCGGTAGAATCCCAGGATGCATGAACAATATCCTGTAAACCTTGAAGAGGCGGTATCCCCGGGTTTTTTTCGCCGGATTGCTGCAATGCTCTACGACGGCCTGCTCCTGGTGGCATTGATGGCAGTGGCCACGACACTGATTACGCTACCGTTGGAGATGCCAAGCGGCAGCTTACTTGTCGTCTACCAACTTTTTCTATTCGAAATCATACCCTTGGCATTTTTCACCGGATTTTGGGCCTGGGGTGGCCAGACACTGGGCATGCGGGCCTGGCGACTGCGTCTGGTGCGCGCTGATGGCGACAAACCCACCTGGGGCGATGCCCTGAAACGCCATCTGGCCGCCATCTTCTCCTGGCTGGTCTTTGGCCTGGGATTCCTGTGGATCTTATTCGACCCGGAAAAACTGGCCTGGCATGACCGGATGTCAGGGACCCGGCTGGTAATCGTTGCCAAGTAGCCCCCGAGTTCCAGGGGTCACCTTTTGCCTTACCTTCAATGCACCCTTCGAAAAAACCAAAACGCCAAAAACAGGCAGAGCAGTGTCGGGAAGGATGCCGCAAACAGCGGGTTGATATCATAGACCACTGCCAGATAGGAGAAGGCCCGGTTCACAAGATAGAAAACCGTACCAATGACCGCACCGGTAAAGATACGTTGGCCAATGCTGACGCTACGCAGGGCGCCGAACACAAAGGGCACGCTCAGAAACAGCATGACCAATGTCACCAGGGGCGACACCACCTTTCCCCAGAAAGCCACCTCGTAGGTCGCGGCATCCTGCCCATTTTCAGTCAGATAGCGGATATAGCTCCAGAGATCCCAGGCCGGCAGCATGTGGGGCTGAACCGTCACCACATCCAGCAATGCGGGTTCCAGCAGGGTTGACCACCGCAGGCGCTCCAGCTGTTTCGTAGCGATCCGTCCGGCACCAAATTCGCTCTGCTCAACACCATCCAGTTCCCATTCAGGATCGGCATAACGAGCAGTGTCGGCATGGGTGGCCCGCAGCAGTTCTCTCCCCGCGCCATACTCGTAGATCGAGATATCAGCCAACGTCGAGTCGGGCAGAATACGACGGATATTGATGAAGGTATCGCCGTCCCTCGCCCAAAAACCGTACTTTGTCTGCAACGTCACCTGGTCAGACAGCGCGTCCATCTTCATACGCTGGGCACGCTGTTCCGTTACCGGCGCCAACAGCTCCCCGACAGCCAGAATAACCAGCAGCATGACAAAACCGGTCTTCAGGACAGCCCCCACGATGCGGGATATCGACACCCCCGCAGCACGCATGGCAATCAGTTCGGAGTTGTTCGCAAGCGCCCCCAGGCCAATCAGACTGCCCAGCAAGGTGGCGACGGGGAAGATCTCGTAGGTATAGCGGGGCAGAATCAGGAGTACATAAGTGAAGGCTTTGACCGTGGTGTAACTCCCTTTGCCCACCTCTTCCAGTTCTCCCAGTACGGAGAAGAAACCCAGCAGCACCAACAACAGCGCCAGGACCATCAACATCCCCAGTGCCACGGAACGGCCGATATAGCGATCCAGCAGGTTGGTCATGCCCGAGTCCAACGCAGACGACGGCGCCAGCGGCGATACCAGACACGGTCAGGTAACAGCATAATCAGTGCCACCCCCCCCATCGAAAGGTGTACCCACCACATCCCCAACCAGGCAGGGGTTACCTGATCCTTCATCCAGTTTTCGGAAACGCCCTGAAGACTGAGATAGATAGTGTAGATCAGAAATGCCAGGGCCAGCCTGCCAAAGGGTCCTTGGCGCGGCAGCGAACGGCTCAACGGCAGACTCAGCAGAGCAAAGGCCAGTACCCCCAGCGCGGGTGACAGGCGGTATTGAAATTCGGAGCGGTCGTAGATGTCAGAAGATGCCAGCAGGACATGGGTCGGCAGGCTATTGCGGGGACGGTTACCCACGGTGGACACGGCTTCTCCTATGCGTATGGCATAGGCACCAAATTCACTCACCACATAATCCGCCCGACCGGGCTGACCTTTGTAGCGAAACCCATCCTCCAATACCAGGAACCGGTCACCCGTCTCCGGATCCACCCGCTGAAAACCGGTAGCGGCGGTCACCAAACCCAGATCGTCCCCCTGCCGGGTCTGCACAAAGATATTGTGCATACGATGGTCGCTCTCCGAGATCGACTCCACATAGAAGACCAGATCGCCCTTGCTGTATTCGTTGAACCGCCCCGGACTCACACCTGCCAGTTCCACCGACTGGCCCGTCTGTCCGCTGATGATCCGCGCAATCAGCTGACTCGACCAGGGCTGCACCCCCATGGAGAGCCAGGCCACGAGCAGGGAAACCGGCAATCCCGCCAGCAGGATGCTCCGAAAGATACGCAGGCTGCCTACACCACAGGATTCCAGGGCGATCATCTCACTATCCCGGTACATCCGGCCGACAGCATAGAGCACAGCGAAGAAGAAAGCGGGCGGAATCAGGCGGGCAAGATAGCGAAAAATCTGCAGCCCCAGCAGCTGGAAGAGCACATCCGCGCTCACCTCTCCCACCGCCACCTGCTGTAAAAAACCGATAAAACTATGGCTGACCAATACCAGCAGCAGTATCAAGAGGATCGCAAACAGCGCCTTGAACACTTCCTGCAGCAGATAACGGTCAATGAGAGAGATCACGGCAATGGTAAATCGTTGCTGTTTCGGTAGACTACAATGGTTTCGGAACCCTATCCTATCAAGAATTGCAGCCTGGATAGACATCATCTCCACCAAAATATCGAGGACCGGTAATATATGGAATTCAGCATCAAGTCTGGGGATCCCACCAAACAACGCACCGCCTGCCTGGTGCTTGGCGTCTACTCCCATCGTCGGCTTTCGCCCATTGCGCAGCAAGTGGACAAGGCCAGCAAGGGATACCTCGCCAAGATTCTGAAGCGCGGCGATATGAATGGTGAGTCCGGCGAACAAGTGATGCTGTACGATGTACCTGGTAGCCTGGCCGAGCGGGTGCTGCTGGTCGGCCTGGGAAAAGCCCGGGAGTTTACCCTTAAGCAGTACCGCAAGACCCTCTCATCCATTGTTAAAAGTCTGGACAAAAGCCACGCTGCTGAAGCCGTTTGTTGTCTGAGTGACCTGGAGCTTCAGGACGGCAACCTCTATCAGACAGTGCGCGACACGGTCATCTCCGCAGAGGAGGCGGTATACCGTGCAGACGAACTGAAGAGTGAGCGCAAAACACCCAAGCGTCCACTGAAGCGCCTGACCCTTTTTCTCGGTGACCGCCGCCGGTTGAAAACCGCGCAAAAGGCAGTGAGCCATGGTCAGGGCATCGCCAACGGCATGAACCTGGCCAAGGGCCTCTCCAATCTGCCGGGCAATATCTGCACCCCGACCTACCTTGCTGATCAGGCCCGCAAACTCAGCAGAAAATCCCGCCGCCTCAAGGTGCAGGTACTGGACGAAAAACAGATGGAGAAACTGGGCATGGGCGCCCTGCTCTCCGTCTCCCGCGGCAGCCGCCAACCCGCCAAACTGATCATCGTGGAGTACAAAGGCGGAAAACCCGACACCAAACCCGTCGTACTGGTCGGCAAGGGATTGACCTTCGACGCAGGCGGAATCTCCCTCAAACCCTCGGCAGGAATGGATGAGATGAAATACGACATGTGCGGCGGCGCCAGCGTCATCGGCACCCTGCAGGCCTGCGCTGAGATGGAACTGTCGCTGAATGTCATCGGTGTGGTGCCCTCATCCGAGAATCTGCCGGACGGCGATGCCAACAAACCCGGCGACATTGTCACCAGCATGTCCGGTCAGACCATTGAGATACTCAACACCGACGCGGAAGGCCGCCTGATCCTCTGCGATGCCCTCACCTACAGCGAACGTTTCGAGCCGGCAGCCGTCATCGATATCGCCACCCTTACCGGCGCCTGCATCGTCGCCCTGGGAAAACACGCCTCTGGTCTGATGGCCAATAATGACGCGCTCGCCGATGAAGTCCTCAACGCCGGCAGCCACAGCGGCGACCGGGCCTGGCGTCTGCCGCTTTGGGAGGATTATCAGTCGCAACTCGACAGCAACTTTGCCGATATGGGAAATATCGGCGGCAAGGGCGCTGGAACCATTACCGCCGCCTGTTTCCTCTCCCGCTACACGAAAAAATTCAAGTGGGCCCATCTGGATATTGCCGGCACCGCTTGGCTTTCCGGCGGAGCAAAAGGCGCTACCGGCCGCCCGGTGCCATTGCTGACCCAGTTCCTGCTGAAACGCAGTGGACAGAGTGACTAGTGCGCTATCAAGGTAATAATTTCGGATTCAGCCAGGATGTAGGGTGCGCCATGCGCACCAAAACAAGCCGTAATCATGGTGCGCACGGCACACCCTACAGGACAGCAGGATGACCCAAGTCGATTTCTACATCCTCAAAGAGCAGGCCAGAGCCAACCGCTATATGCTCGCCTGTCGACTGGTGGAGAAGATCTATCATCAGGGACGAAGGATCTTCATCCACACGGTTTCCAATGAGGAGGCCCGGCATATGGATCGTCTGCTCTGGACCTTCCGTCAGGGCAGCTTCGTGCCCCATGCACAGCTACAGGATGCAAACAGTGCCGTCACGCCTGTTATTATCGGCTGTGGTGGAGATGCTGAGGAAGAGAGCGATGTGCTGATCAACCTCACCACAGATGTGCCAAACTTTTTCAGTCGCTTTGAAAGGGTGGCAGAAGTGATAGACAAAGAGCCTGAACTCAAGACTGCTGGTCGCGAACGATTCCGTTTCTATCGCGATCGGGGTTACCCACTCAAAACCCATGAGATCAGCTAGATGAACCCGACCGATCCTGAAAATATCGATCTGAATGAGCTGGACATCCCCCTGCTTGATGATGTCGTCCAAGCCGAGACACTCATCTCTCCAACAAGTGAGCCGTCAGCGGAAAGTATCGACGAGCAAGCAGATTTCCAGCCTCTACCCGATCACGACGCTATCATCAGCATAGTTCGGGAGGGTTTGCAGGATCAGCTCAATCACGAACTCTTCTCCATCGTTCAGCAGGCTGTAGAGCAAGCGGTCACCCAAGCCACCGGCCAATTAAAACAGGTCATTGAGGACGAGGTGAGCAGTTCCCTGGAACGGCGCATAAAACAACTTGTCGAGCGAGCGCTTGATGAAAAATTTGGAGATCTTTCGCAACAATAGAAAAACATGCGTGATTTAAAGCGTAGATTGCAAACAAGAGGTAGTGGTTTCTCCACGACCTCTTTTCATTGGGACTGATCCCATGAAAAAAAATCAGATCATCACTCATCTCTCCCTGGAACCCCATATCGAGGGTGGATTTTTTCACCGAACCTACCAGTCCGAACATCTGACGATCCCTACTGATATTGGGAAACCACGTCCACTACTCACCTCGATCTATTACCTGCTGAGCAATGACAGCCCCATCGGCTATCTGCATAAAAACCGTTCCGACATCATCCACTACTTCCATTCCGGTTCGTCACTGACGTACCACATCATTCATCCAGAAGGAAGAGTTGAACGAGTCATAATGGGAAAAGATCTGGCGGCAGGGCAAAAACTGCAGCTCATCGTCAAAGGCGGTTGCTGGAAGGCGACGGAACTTACCACAGGCGAATACGGATTGGTAAGTGAAGCGGTTTGCCCAGGATTTGATTATGCGGATATGACGATTGCTACCCGAGAAGAGATTCAACGCCTGTTTCCGAATATCCCGGATGCGTTAAATCGACTGATCAAACCTGCCCAGAACTAAACCATTTCCCTACAGGCGGTCACTTTAGCCATTAGACATGGTGATTAGTTACAAAGCTCAGCAGATCGGTAGGAGCGGCGCCCTCGCCGCGATCCAGGCTCGAACCGTGGCATCGCCGCGAGGGCGCGGCTCCTACAGTAGGGAAGCTGTCTCTGGCTTCCCTGTTCACCAGCGGGTGAGTCAATTTGTGAACCCCACTGAACTTTATATCTAATCACCTTAGACATTGCAGAAAAAATGGCGCTTCAGGAAAAATTAGTGAGTAGATTTCCATGACCCCGTTAAGGGTTTGGGGACACGAAAACGCTGGATAATGTCATTCAGGTTTTCAACGCCATCATAGGCGATCAACAAATGGTACGAACAATCCTCTTCCTGCATTACAGCCAGCCCTTCAGCCTTCCCTCCCGCAGGAGGAGTGATCTCGCCCAGAAGCTGAACTTTACCGATATCAACGTCACGCGCCTCTCCGGGAACAAGGTCTTTACCATCCCAGTGATACAGCCGATAAGACCCATCACCATCCCCGACGGGACCGGCAAGAATCAGAAAACCGTCGGACACACTGGCTATACTCCTGATACCGCGACCGCCCAGTCTGACATACAACAGGTCATTCTGTGATTTGTGATCATCAAATTTCAGTTTCATAACGGGTACATAGTTGCCCCGAAATACCGGACCGCGAAAACCGAGATACAACCAACCGTCTTTAGTGGCGATACCCTCGATATCGATCCCGTTCTCCTTGCTCGCGATTCCCCTGAACATTTTCAATACCGGATGTTGCTTGAACACACCCCGGAGCGTTATTGATTTCCTGTCGATCTCCCGACCATCGGCATCAATTCTGATTCGATACAGCCGGTCACGGCTCTTCTCATCTTCGATCCTGTCGGCCCGAAGCCTTTTTCTGTTCTTCTTATATTTCTTATCCGGTTTGAGCGCTTTACGCTTGGATGAATGGGAACCAATTACATAGATGTACTCGCGGTCGACCGCAATTCCCTCAGAGTCCATCTCCATCCCGCTTGAGCCATCGTCTTCAAATAGCAGAATATTTTTATGAACACTGTAACCGCCATCATCCCCTTTTGTTAGAAGCTGTATATAGTTTTCGTTTTCATCCTTGCCGGCAGCCTCGTCTGCACCAATCACCAGGAACTGACCAATTTTATCGAGTGCACTGACATCCTTGGCAGCAACGATGTCCTCAGGCAAACGGATGTCAGGAGCCATTGGCTGTAATGCTTCTCCATAAGAGGCATGATGAAACAAAGCCAACATTACAACCACACAACCTAGCCATATACCATTCATAACATCTCTATCGCTCACGGGGGTAATATCAATGCATCCGTCAATTCGGGTACAGTTAAACTGCCTGGCTGCAGGCTAAAGGGTACTATATTGTAAGGAGCGGCGCCCCGCCGCGATTTACTCGACAGGGATACTCTGCATGGCAAGATGACCTGAGCGGCCTTCAAGTTCGCCCCAACCGATCTGGTGCTTGGGCAAGGTGGCAAGATCCAGGGAATCATAAGTATCCCCCACTGCCTGGACAGTGCCTTCGAACCCTTTCCACATCACCAGCAGTTTCTCCATGGTCGACAGCAACTGCATCCCTTCCAGCTCGGCATGCAGTGTGTAGACGCGGCCATTGGGCAGGATATGCTGACTCTCCGCATAGATGTATTCGTGTACATTTTCTTCGGTGATGCCGTCGCGACCGATCAGCTCATCGAGGGTGGGAAGCGTGGTGGGGATCTGTGGACATTTGGATTCGATGCCCTGTAGCACAGGATAGAAGGCACTCTTGCCACGGACATCACTGGCGTACTTGAGACCGGCCTCCTCCTCCCATTTCAAGGTATGGGCATTGAGCTGCCAACCTGCGGCACCGTGGGTAGTCGCAGCATGGCCGAAAACTTCCTGGAAGGTCTCTGCCGCCAGATCCAGCTCTCGACGGGTCCATTGCTCATCCTTGTGTGCAACGTAATCCTGCCAGCGCACATGATCGTAACAGTGGATACCCACCTCGTGACCCGCCTCGGCCACCGAACGCATCACATCACCCGCTTTACGGCCGATATGTGGTCCGGGTAGCAGCACTCCGTACATCAGGGTTTTGAGGCCGTAGTTGCTGGCCACTGAGGTACGCCGCACCTTTTGCAGGAATCCGGGACGAAAGATGCGCCGCAGGGCGCGGCCGGTGTGGTCTGGTCCCAGACTGAAGAGAAAGGTGGCGCGGACTTGATACTCGTCGAACAGGCGCAACAATGCAGGCACCCCTTCCAGGGTGCCGCGATAGGTGTCTACGTCAACCTTGAGTGCGACTGTCATAGGCGGCAAATCGTAGGCCTGTTCAAGCATAGCGGAACCGGCAAGCACCGACCGTTGCGCCAAGCCTTTTGCCTGATCCGCTGCGCTTGATCAGGCCTACGGATCCAAGTTACCAAACCCGGATCAATCGTCGAGCAGCGCACTGGCCTCAGCGACCTCGTGACGATAGGCTTCGAAGATCTTGCGCAGTGCGTCACGCACCTCAACCTTGGGCGCCCAATCCAGCTCCTCTTTGGTATTGCCGATATGAGGAACACGAGTCTGAATATCCTGATAACCCTCGCCGTAGTATTTTCCGGAGGAGACCTCCTGAAGTTCGACCTTCGCGGCACCAGGCGCATACTCCGGAAACTCTTTGGCGATCTCGACCATCAACTCCGCCAGTTCTCGCACCGACAGATCGTTGGAAGGATTACCGATGTTATAGATATTGCCAAGAGCACAGTTGTCTTTGTTTTCGATGATTTTCATCAGCGCGCTGATACCATCGCTGAAGTCGGTAAAGCTGCGGCGTTGACTACCGCCGTCAACCAACTGAATCGGCTCACCACGCGCTATGTGGCCCAGAAACTGGGTAACCACCCGTGAGCTGCCCTCTTTGGGGGTATGAATGCTGTCGAGTCCGGGACCAATCCAGTTGAAGGGGCGGAACAGGGTGTACTCAAGTCCCTCCTGCTGGCCGTAGGCGCTGATCACCCGATCCATCAACTGCTTGGCGCAGGAGTAGATCCAGCGTGGTTTGGTCAACGGACCCAACACCAGATTGGACTCATAGGGATGAAATTCACTGTCCGCCGACATACCGTAGACCTCAGAGGTCGACGGGAACAGCACCCGCTTGCCGTATTCGACACAGGCCCGCACGATCGGCAAGTTGGCCTCGAAATCGAGCTCAAAAACCGACAGTGGATTGGTGACATAGGTGGCGGGAGTAGCGATCGCCACCAGCGGCAGGATCACATCGCACTTTTTGACGTGGTACTCAACCCACTCGTGGTTGATGGTGATATCACCCTCGAAGAAGTGGAAACGTTCGTGGTCAACGAACTCCTGCACCCGTTCGGAATGCATATCCATACCGTAGACATTCCAGTCGGTGGTTTCGAGGATACGGCGGGACAGATGGTGTCCAATAAAGCCGTTTACGCCCAAAATCAGGATATTCATAACAGATGCTTCTCCAGTTTCACTTTATTCAAGGTCAGAGCTTCAGTTCTTTACCGAACTGTTGGGTAAATGCGGATTCGTCCAGCACCTCTCCATCAAGCTCCGAGCGGGTCAATTCAATTCGTTTTCCATCGGCACAGTCCGCGTAACAGCGGCCAGCCTCCCAGTAAAGCCGGGTATTATCGCCTTTTCCTGTCTCATTGCGCCAGTAACTGCCCATCAGCAGCAGTTTTTTTCCATCCGCATGGGTGAAAGCCCCTGGGTAGGGTGGCGCCACGGCCCGGATCAGATTGTGGATTTGCCAGGCGCTCCGACTCCAATCCACCCGGCCGTCTTCCGGTCTGCGGCCACCAAAGTAACTGCCGGCCCGAAGATCCATCGGGGTCGCTTCGAACGAGTCCTTCAACAGACCCGGCAGTGAGCGGGACAGGACCGTCTCCGCCGCGCAGACCAGTTTTGAAAACAGATCCAACGCTGTGTCGTTGGGCAAAATGATCACCGCCTGCTGGTCGACCAGATCACCCGCATCGGGCTTGATCTCCATGCGGTGCAGACTGGCGCCGCTCTGGGTCTCACCATGGAAAATCGCCCAATTCACCGGCACACGCCCACGGTAGTGCGGCAGCAGGGATCCGTGCATATTGTAGGCACCCTGATGGGGGATCGACAGCAGATCGGCTTTGAGCATGTGCCGATAGTAGAAGGAGAAGAAGAGATCCGGCTCAAACGTACGTATCTGCTCAACCACTTCCGGCATGTTGGGATCATCCGGCGTGATCACTGGAATGTCCGCCCGCCCGGCCAGTTCGGCGACGGATTCCCACCAGACATTCTCGTTGGGATTGTCCTGATGTGTCACCACCAGCCGTACATCCACCCCCTGAGCCAACAGCGCCGAGAGGCAACGCACGCCCACCTGATGGTAGGCGAAGACTACCGCACTGTGCGCAGTGGCCACCGTCACTAGGTCTCTTCCCCGGTTTCAGGTTGGCCGTTTTTCTCAAGCACCATGCGCACCAGATAGCGGGGACGCCCGCGGGCCTGCACATAGATGCGTCCCACATACTCACCCAGCAGGCCGATGCCGAAGAGCAGGATACCGATCAGAAAGAAGACGATGGCGAACAGGGTGAACACACCCTCCACTTCCGGTCCGATGATGAGACGACGCAGTAGCAGAAAGAGCACGAAGGCAAAAGAGACGATGGAGATTCCCATTCCCATCAGGGAGAAGACCTGCAACGGCATCAGTGAGAAGCCGGTCATCAGATCGAAATTGAGATGGATGAGTTTATAAAGCGGGTATTTCGACTCACCGGCCGCCCGCTCCTCGTGCTCCACCACCACCTCAACCGGGTTACCGGAGTAGAGGTAGGCCAGCGCAGGAATAAAGGTGTTCGACTCTTTGGAGTCGAGGATTGCGTTGATAATGTCCCGGTCATATCCACGCAGCATGCAGCCCTGGTCGGTCATCTGGATGTTGGTGATACGCTCGCGCAACCGGTTCATCACCTTGGAGGCAAGATCCCGCCAGGCGCTGTCCTGCCGGTTGCGGCGGATGGAGCCGACATAGTCGTGCCCCTTATCCAGTTCGGCCAGCAGTTTGCCGATCTCTTCCGGCGGATTCTGCAGATCGGCATCCAGGGTCACCACGAAACTGCCGCGGCACTGCTCGAATCCCGCGATGATGGCCGCATGCTGACCGGCGTTGGCGCGCAGGCAGACCACCCGGGTCTCCTCGGGGCGCACCTGATACTGCTTGCGCAACAGCGCGACTGAGCGATCACGGCTACCGTCATCGATAAAGATGATCTCATAGCTGCGTCCCAGCGCGTCCAACGCCGGATAGAGCCGGGAAAAAAGCGACGGCAGTACCGCCTCTTCATTGTAGACCGGGATCACAACCGACAGATCGGGACTCCCTTCCAAAGTTTGCTCCGTCATGGAGTGACTTCTCCGCTAAGTAGTTTGTTCAGCGCATCGCATACCTGATCCACATCCCCATCGGCCATCGCGGGGAACAGGGGCAGGGTCAGTGTCTGTTCACCGATCCGTTCTGCAACCGGAAAATCTCCCGGACCATAACCGTAGTGCCGATAGAGGGAAAACAGATGCATCGCAGGGTAGTGGATACCGGTTCCGACACCCATCGCCTTCAGTTGTTCCTGAAAGACCTTGCGGGAGGTGCTGAGAGAAAGATAGTCGATACAGACGGCGAACATGTGCCAGCTGTGTCCCGGCACATCTTTGGGAATCACCATCGCAGAATGTTTGGGCAGTCGCTCGATATAACGTAGCGCCAGCTCGCGGCGACGGTGGTTGAAACCCTCCAGCTTGGGTAGCTGAACCAGACCCATGGCAGCCCCCACGTCCGGCATATTCATCTTGCCGCCCCACTCCGGCACATCCATTCCGCCCTCGTCATCCCGTTCGATCCCGTGGAAGCGAATGCGTTCGATGCGGCGGATAAATTGAGGGTCACTACTGGCCAGCGCGCCCCCTTCAATGGTGGTGATATTCTTGTTCGGGTGGAAACTGAAACAGACCGGATTACCGGAGGCGCCGACTTTGTGGCCGCCGGTACCGGTACCAATCGCCTGAGCGGCATCCTCAACTACCACCAGGTTGTTCCGCTCTGCCAGATCGTAGATGGCATGCATCTCCACCGCCACTCCTGCAAAATGGACCGGCATGATGGCGCGGGTGCGAGGTGTTAAAGCAGCTTCAACAGCCTTCACCGTGAGATTGCGACTCACCGGATCCACATCCACGAAGACCGGGGTGGCACCCACTCGAACGATGACATTGGCGCTGGCGGTAAAACTCATGGCGGGGAGGATCACCTCATCCCCGGCCCCAACGCCGGATGCGATGAGGGCGGCCTCCAGGGCGCTGGTCCCTGAATTGAAGGCACGGACCAAAACGCCGCCACCGATATAGGCCTCCAGCGCCTCTTCGAAGGCCTTCACCTTGGGACCGGTGGTAACCCAGCCGGACTCCAGGACTTCCTTTATGGCCTGCAGCTCTTCCTCACCAACCGTGGGACGGGTAAACGGCAACATAGTCAGCTCCTGGCCAGGATAAACACGCCGAGGATAATGACCCCGATACCAGAGAGGCGCGCAATGCTCAGTACTTCACCAAACAGCGCCCAGGCGGCAAATGCATTCACCACATAACCGATGGAGAGCATCGGGTAGGCAATCGAGACATCCACCCGAGAGAGGGCCAGAATCCATACGATGACGCTGATGCCGTAACAGAAGAGTCCGACCCAGAGCCAGGGTTCTCCCATCAGCCGCAAGGCAACAGCGCCGGAGTCAGCCATTTTCAGTTCGATGGCCCCCATGCTGTTCACACTCGCCTTTAGTGCCAGTTGGGCGACGGCATTGAGCAGTACACCGGTCAAAATCAGGGAAAAACTTACCAGGTTCATCGGCGTATCACCGCTAATTTGCGTGGATCTCTGTAGATAATCTGCATCGGCATCTCATCAAAGTTGAATCTCGAAAAACTCTCTGCATCGAAAACAGCTATGGCCTGTTCATCCTGCAGCCAGCGCGATTTGAACGCGTCGAAACTTGGAATCCATTTCTCGGGTTCCTGACGAATGCCCATATCCAGTTCACTGCGCATAATGGCCAGTTGCACAGGTTTTCCGAGATAGAAGGGCAGTGACTGAGGATAGGTCTCCACAGTATAAACCGGGGCACCGGCATCGACATAAGGACGAATCTGCTCAGCCAACGCCCGACTGGAACGGGAACTGCTCAGGGTCTGATAACCCCAGGAGAGCAGTTGTACTGAAAGCAATGCGGTCAACGCCAGCGCAGTTATGGCCTTTGGTCCGGCAGCGCCAAAATGCCTCACAAGCCAGAAACCACCAAACATCAGCCCTGTTGCAGCCAACCACCAGGGACGATAGGTATGGAGTAATTCAGCCGGCAGTGCACTGGTCGCTACCAAATCAATCTGCCAGGCAGCAACCAGAAACACCAAGCCCACAACCGGCATCAGCCAGATCTCCGGGCCAAGGCGGGGATTTTCCGCCAGCGTTTTTCCGATCATCAGCGACAGCGCAGGAAACATCGGCAGCAGATAGGCGGGTAGTTGGGAGCTGCCCATGGAAAAAAAGACAAAAATAAATACAGCGAAGACCCAGAGAAAGCGGATCGGATCAAAAAAAGCGGCTTTGGCGGGCAACCAGGAAAACCCCGGTTTAAACAGATTTTTCGTCACCGCGCTGATCCATGGCACCGCGCCCAGCAGCAGAATGGCGAGAAAATACCACCAGGGTTTGTCCCGCATATGAACCGTTGAGGTATAACGGTCGAAGTGTTCGTGGATAAAGAAGAACTCCGGGAATTCCGGATTCGCCAGACTGACGGCGATAAACCAGGGAGCCGTCACCAGCAGAAAGAGCAACAGCCCCTTGCCCAGATGAAGATGCTTCCAGAGCGCCCAGTCCCGCATCCACAGCGAGTAGAGCACAATTGCCGCACCCGGCAGCACCAGGCCGATCAACCCCTTCGTCAGGGTAGCGATGCCCAGGGCAGCCCAACCCAACAGCATCCAGTTACGCACCTGGGTCGGATTATCCCGGTCTGACTGAGCGATCAGCAGCGCCCCCACGCCAATGCCGAGAAACACACTGACGGTCATGTCCAGCGTGATGATATGCCCCATTGCCACATAGAGCAGTCCACTTATCGACACCAGAAAAGCGTAGAATCCCGCCGCCTCTCCCCAGAGCCTGCCCGCCACGAACATCACCCAGAGCGCGCCCAGAAAAGAGATCAGCGCCACCCAGAGCCGGGCTGTCGCGTTGCTCTCGCCAAACAGGGAGAAGCTGACCGCCGTCATCCAGTACTGGAAAACGGGCTTTTCAAAATATTTGAGGTCGTTGAGCCGGGGCGTGGTCCAGTCGCCGGTCGCCACCATCTCCCGGGGTATCTCAGCGTAGCGCCCCTCGTCAGGCTCCATCAGGTCGCGGTATCCGAGCAGGGAGAACCAGATCACCGCAGCAATCGCCACGATCATCCATTTGGTGCTGGAGGTAAGGGAGAGATCAGACATCTATCGGACAGGGAAACCTGGAGGTGAAAAAACCGGGCATGATAGCGGTGATTGCGTAAAAAAACCAGAAATCCAGTAGATTATGAGCTGACAAACGACAGATGCGGATTGAAACATCAATCCAGGTAGCGGCAGATCAACCCCAGATTCACCTCATCCACCGGCAGTTTTACCCGCACCTGATAACCACCGCCCAGGGCCTCTGAGATCGGGTTGCCCTGCCGGTCCTGCATCTCTTCAAGGATAAAAGTTGTGTTACCTGCCTGGGTCATCAGTTCCACACGGTCCCCCACCCGCAACTTGTTTTTGATATCCAGATCGACCAGCCCGCTTGCTTCATCGATACCGGTCACTTCAGCGACAAAGATCTGCCGATCTCCTGTGGAAGCACCGATGCGATAGTTCTGTAACTCACTCGATTCGTGGCGCTGGTAGAAACCGTCGGTATAACCCCGGTTGGCAAGCCCTTCAAGATCGGCCATCAATTCAGGCTGAAAGGCACGGCCCGCCACTGCATCGTCGATGGCCTGGCGATAGACCTGGGTGGTACGGGCGGTGTAGTAGTGGGATTTGGTGCGTCCCTCGATCTTCAGGCAGTCGACGCCGATCTCCACCAGCCGCTGCACATGTTCCACCGCCCGCAGATCCCGGGAGTTCATGATGTAGGTGCCGTGCTCATCCTCAAAGATCGGCATCAGCTCACCTGGGCGGCCCTTCTCCTCCAGGTAGTGGATCGCATCAGCTTCGGGTTGGTGCGTCATCTCGGCCACATCGAGGGGTTCATCCGGCCCCGCCACCGGCTGACTGACCTTGTACTCCCAGCGACAGGCGTTGGTGCAGCTCCCCTGGTTGGCATCCCGGTGGTTAAAATACCCCGACAGCAGGCATCGCCCGGAATAGGCGATGCAGAGCGCCCCATGCACGAAGACCTCCAATTCCATATCGGGACAGGCCTGGCGAATGGCCTCGACCTCATCCAGGGAGAGCTCACGGGAAAGAATCACCCGTGTCAGCCCCTGCTGCTGCCAGAAGCGCACAGCGGCGGCATTCGTGGTATTGGCCTGTACCGAGAGATGCACCGGCATATCAGGCCAGCGCTCCCGCACCATCATGATCAAGCCGGGGTCGGACATGATCAGCGCGTCCGGTCCCATCTCCACCACCGGCGCCATATCGTCGATAAAGGTCTTCAACTTGGCCCCGTGGGGCATTATGTTGGTGGCCAGGTAGAAGTGCTTGCCCTGCCGATGTGCCTCATCGATACCGATTGCCAGATTTTCCGGAAGAAAGTCATTATTGCGCACCCGCAGACTGTAACGGGGCAGACCGGCATAGACGGCGTCCGCGCCATAGGCGAAGGCGTAGCGGGCATTCCTCAGGGTACCGGCAGGTGAGAGCAGTTCGGGTTTCTTCATTGTCGATTTCTGGAGTGAGGTTGAGGGGGTGGACGAAACTACCGCAGTTCAACCTCTATTGTGTGATTTGCACTGCCGAGGACCGGCCAGGTCCGCCGCACTACCACATCCACTTTTTCGCCAGGCAGGCTATCCATCAACGCAATACGCACATCTGCGTAGCTTGTGATTTCATGTTCGCCAACCCGGAGAATTCTGTCACCCTTCCGCACGCCCACCTTCTCAGCGCCACTATGAGGACTGAAACCGCTCACCTTAATAGGTGATTCTTCAACATCCAGAAAGACACCCAGCTTACCAGTGGGATGCAGTCGGTTGGGTTTCGTCATCATCACGAAATCACCCATTGCAGGTTCGAGTTCGCTGGCTGTGGAGGCGTTGATTACAATCGCGGTGGTAACCGGTACCCGGCGCTTGAGCCGATTGGGGATCCCGGAACCATAGGCGATGTGGCCGCCGCCGGCCAGAATCACCATATGCCCCTGCGGATTTTCGCGGAACCAAGCCGCTGCCCGCTCCGCCATACCTTCATCCCAGAGCAGTTGCACATCCATAAAGTGATCGAAATTCCGCTTCTCCGGATGAGGATGCATCTGAAAGACGGCTTCGAGCCGCTGCCGATAAGCTGTATCACTGCGATCTATCTCTTTCGGGATGCGCAGCTTCAGCGTTTTTTCAATACTATCTATACCCCCGGCAGAAGCCTGACCCGTAATCTCCTTTTCAAGATTCAGGGCGATCAGGGGGATGCCCTTTTCTTTGGCGTAACGAAAGATCGGCCGGTAGAGCCGGTAATCATAGCGCCAGCGATCGAAATATTCCGACTCACGGAGCAGTGCGTTTTCGTCGATCTCACCGCTGATGTAACGATCCAGCACCGACTGAAACGGTTGCTGAAAAAATTCCAGACCGATCACCATATCCGGATGCTTTTTGTACATTCCCTGGATAATCGCCAACTGGTTCAGGTGATGTTCGTAACGATCATGGGTCTCGCCGACAAAGACCGCCTGCCGATCTTCAATCTGTTCCATCAACCGTTCAACATTCATCAGTTCAGAGAGCGCCACTACGGTAGCCTGTTGCTGCGATCCATGAGCTGACTTCTCATCTGCCATAACAACCGTGGTGCTAAACAAGCCAACCACGCCAAAAGCCAGCAATAAAACGCTATTGATGAGTGACTTCGCCAATTTATTCCCCTTGTATTAAACCGCTTCCGATCAGGTTGTGATGCCGTAGAATAGAAATCCATGAACAATACGACCAACAATCGCCTATTACGTTTCATCCTGTCGATGATCTTACTACTGACCTCCCACACCCTCTTGGCGCAGTCTGTAGTCGATCACCGGATCGAGGTGAGCATTGATCCCGAGACAGGGAGTCTCAACGTCAAGGATACCGTCACCCTGCCCGACAATGGCAACACCGGGTTCACCCTTCATGCCGGACTCAAGGCACGCATTCTAACCCCCGGCGTGCAACTCTCCCAAACGAGTCGCGCAAACCGGGAGATTCCGCTGCAAGGCTATCGTGTCAGCCTGCCCCAAGGCGTGAAACAATTCACCCTGGAGTATACAGGGAAGATCAAACACGGCTTCACCACCACCCACGAAAGTACCGGCCGCAGCCGACAGAGACTCGCAGGTACCATCTCATCCGAGGGAGTATTTCTCGATGCCGGAGTTGCCTGGTACCCCCGGTTCGGCGGCTCCCTGAAAACCTTTTCGCTCAGTGTAGATCTGCCCGACGGCTGGCTGGTGGTCAGTCAGGGCAGTGGCCCCGTAAAAGCGCAGGGCAGCAGCGCAACCGTTTGGTCCGCCAAACTGCCCCAGGACGACATCTACCTCATCGCGGCGCCTTTCCACTTCTATTCGAAACAACAGGGAAACACCGAAGCACAGGTTTTTCTGCGGCAGAAGGATCCAAACCTGGCGGACCGGTACCTGCAGGCCACCAACCGCTATCTGACACTCTATGAAAAACTGATCGGCCCCTACCCCTACGCCAAGTTCGCACTGGTGGAGAACTTCTGGGAGACCGGCTACGGCATGCCTTCATTCACCCTTCTGGGCTCACGGGTGATCCGCCTGCCTTTCATCATATACACCTCCTATCCTCACGAGATTCTGCACAACTGGTGGGGCAACGGTGTCTATGTCGATTATGCGCACGGCAACTGGAGCGAAGGGCTGACCAGCTACCTGGCGGATCACCTTCTGAAAGAGCAGCGGGGCCAGGGGATGGCGTACCGGCGTTCCGCCCTGCAGCGCTACGGGGATTTCGTCCGCGACAGCAACGACTTTCCCCTCACCGCCTTCCGCAGCCGCCACACCAGCGCCAGCCAATCGGTAGGTTATGACAAGGCATTGATGATGTTTCACATGCTGCGCCGCAAACTGGGGGACGAACAGTTCATCCAGGGACTGCGCCGCTTCTACCGCGACAACCAGTTTAAGCAGGCCGGTTACGCTGAACTGCGCAGCGCGTTCGAGCAGGTTAGTGGCAGCGATCTGAGACCCTTTTTCCAGCAATGGACGGAACGGAACGGGGCACCCAGACTGGAACTCAGTGAACTCAAAGTGGCTGCGCAAACCGGTGGTTACCGACTATCCGGCAAGCTACGTCAGACTCAGGCGGCAGCCCCATTTGAACTCGACATCCCCATTATCATCTATCTGGCAGATGCACCCCCGCTACGGATGACCTTGCCGATGCGAGAGTATTCATTGGACCTCGATTTCACCCTGCCGGAAAAACCCCTGCGTTTCGAAATCGATCCCTGGTTCGACCTCTTTCGTGAACTGCACCCGGACGAGGTTCCTCCAGTCTTCAGCGAACTGTTCGGCGCGGAGCAGTTGCTCATCGTACTCCCGGCAGATGCCCGGGAACCGCTGCTCGAAGGTTACCGGCAACTCGCAAACCAGTGGGCATCCGGGAACGACAATATAGAGATCAGACTCGACAAAGACTTGAGCCAACTACCGGATGATCGACAGATCTGGCTGATGGGCAAGGAGAACCAATTTCTAGATATATTAAATAAAATATTGAATAACAAGGATTATTCTTCGTCAGATAAGGCTATTTCTATAAAACAGAAAGCCTTTCCCCGATCCGCTCACAGCTTTGCCCTTGCCGGACGATCCGAATCAGGAAACACCATCGCCTGGTTGACCAGCGACGACCCGGCAAGTCTGCCGGGACTGGCGCGCAAACTGCCCCATTATGGAAAGTACAGCTACCTGGTGTTCGAAGGAGAGCGACCCGATAACCGCGCCAAAGGCCAGTGGGATGTGAGCCGATCTCCGCTGCAACGACAGATCCACAGCGGACCCGTTGATCATATCGCCCCTCCTGCATCCTTATTGGATGCCCTGGACAATCTACCGCACCCGAGTGCCGAAGTGACCGAGTCAACCTTGCAAAAAATGAAGATGTAAATGCTCTACAAGTGAGTCTTCGACCTCGTGAAAGATTTTGGGACATCCCAGTCCCCAAAATCGACTCGGCCTTCGACAGCCTGTTTGTGCCCCGGCCGTCCCGGTCACTGGCACT
>JAESPE010000100.1 GCA_016756835.1 gamma proteobacterium endosymbiont of Lamellibrachia anaximandri
CCGGGACGGCCGGGGCACAAACAGGCTGTCGAAGGCCGAGTCGATTTTGGGGACTGGGATGTCCCAAAATCTTTCACGAGGTCGAAGACTCACTTGTTCATTGATGGGCTTGAACAACCCATTCCCAAAGTAACCAGGAACATCAGAGCAAAAAAACATATCTTGCGGGAAAACGTTGAAAAATATACTTGCATCTCTATCTCCAGATTATTCAATACGCATGCTATCACACTACCGTTTATTCAATTCTTTTCTGGGAGCCATTACTCCTTCCATATCTTCGAACTCCCTGTCGCTCTCAAAGGCACGGGCAAGCGCCCTTTTCGCCTGCTCTTTCAGCCCCTTTCTATGCAGAGTTACTGCATAGTGATACAAGACGTTGGGATCATCCGATGATACTGCCACTCTGCTCAAAATCTCAGAACCTTTCTCCATATCACCGCTTTGAACCAGCATCCAACCATAAGTATCAGCAATTGCAGTACTTGTGCGCGCATTTTTATACGCCCTCTCCGCGTAAGAAATCGCCAGCTCCTGGTTATTTTCAAAAAGTATCAGCGCCATGTTATTTAGTGCGATTACATTCCCCGAATTATTATCAAGAACACTTTGGTAAAGTTTAACCGCCTCATCAATCCTGTCCATTTTCTGGTAAGTAGATGCTAGTGCCAAAGTCCCCTTCAAGTCGTCAGGATTATTCTTCACCCATTTCGCCATCACTTCCACTGACTTATCTTTTTTACCATCAAGATAGTATGCCCTGGAAAGCTTATCCGACAGTGTAAATGATTGATACTTTGCCAGCCCCTCATTCAATAGCACCTGAGCTTTTGCATAATTTCTCGATTGAACGTAGATATCACTCAAGAGAACATAACCCCACTGCTCCGTTTTTTTATTCTCCTTGACTATCATCGCCAGTCGTTCGGCCTCAGGATAATTTTTCTCTTTTGTTTCAATGGAGATAAACAGAATTGTTGCACGCAAATGGTTCGGGTTAATTTCCAGCGCTTTTTTCAGAGTGCGTTTTGCACTGGAAAGTCGACCATGTTTCGACTCTGCAGTGGCGAGTGCTATGTAACCTGCAATCGACTGAGGTTGTTGCCGAACATATCTTTCAAAATAATCAATCGCCTTATTGAAACGCCCTATCTGCAACTCAGCATTTCCCATCAATAGAAGGAATGTCACGTCGGTTGGCTTTATCGCCTCAACCTCCTTCAACACTTCCAATGCTTCATCGGTTTTACCCGTTTTCAGGTAATATCTGGCCAAAACAAACCTTGGAACCAAGGCTGAAGCATTTGCCTTCCTTGCCTGCTCAATCCAGGAGAGTGCTTGCTTCCTATCCTGTCTACGCTCGGAAATTTGTGAAAGTCCAAGCATTGCGTTCACGTTATTAGGATCCAATGCAAGAATCTGATTCAGCCTGTCACCCGATTCAGTTAACTTTCCATCCTCCAAATCAAGTTTGGACAGCGCAAACAGTGCAGGCAGATAGTCTTTCTTGCTCTTCAAGGCACTTCTAAACAGCGTACGTGCATTGGCCCTCTCTCCACTCATAGTCTGAATTCCGCCTTTTAGCGTCATCAGCATTGGGCTTTCAGGGTTAGCTGACAGCAGTTCATCCGTCAGTTTGACTGCCTGTAAAAACTCCTGTTTTCTCAAATAAGCGTAGATAAGAAGAAGACGGTTGCTATCAGACGAATTAGTGCCGGAAAGCCCCTCCAGCTCTTCAATGGCTTGATCAATCGCACCTTTCCTTAAATAGGCTTTTGCAAGTTCTTCTCTGATGCCGGTACTTTCAGGTCTGACTGACGCAGCTTTTCTCAGGTAGTGGGTACCTAATGAATCTTGCCCCGACTGACTTGCAGCGTTGCCGATCATAGTCAGAAGCTCTACATCTTTGGTATCATCATTTACGATGGGAGCTAGAATTTCGACCGCGTCACCAGGCTTGTTCAAGCGTAAACGAGTCTCACCCAATAGCTTCCTCGCCTGAATGTGTGTCGGTACTTCATTGACATACCTTGTAAGGAAGTCATTCGCCTGTTCATAGTTTCGTCTGGCAAAATGCACCGAACCCAGAAGCAGATGCGTAGGCACATGGCCCGGCATTACTTTGATTACGTGATGCAGATCCGTTTCAGCCAAATCATATTTTCCCGCCATAAAGTGGCGCAATGCTGACAAATAGGAGACAAAGGGATTTTCGGGTATGATTTTTCTGATAATTTCGATATTTGCAGAAGCTTTATCAATCTTCTTCTGTGCCAGCAACGTCTGAATCAAAGAAATACGCAGTACAAACTTACGCTGAGAAAATATTTCCTGTTCAAGTCCAGCCAGTGCACTTTCAAAGCTTTCTTCTGCAAGAGGGAATTTTTGCAGTTTGAAATACGCCAATCCTTTGATGGTCCATGCATCGACATTTTCCTTTTCAACTTGAAGTGCTTTGTCACTTGCTTCTATAGCTTTTTCATAATCCTTTTCTACAAGGTAGATTCGCCCTATCCCTGAATAAGCCTTCGCATAGGTGCCCTCTCGTGCAAGAACAGCATGGTACAAGTCCAATGCCTTCTCTTTCTTGTTTTTCCCGGCAAACGCCTGGGCACGCAAGATCTGTACTTCACTCAAATCCGCAGCCTGAATCCCCTCTTCTTGTATTTCTTCGAGGATCCGATCGTAGAGCCGCTGCTGTAGCAAAGCCTCTCCCTTTATCAGGTAGAGATCTTTCTCCTGCATGCCCAGTTGTTTTGCCCGGATCAACTCTTTCTCTGCCGACGCACCATCCCTGACATTAAGATAAACTCTTGCCAGCATTAATCTTGCATCGCCGTTTTCTGGATTGATCTGTAGAGCATTTTTCAACTCAATAACAGCCTTTTGATACTGCTTCCCTTCCGTGTGAGTCCGCGCGCTCTCCAGATAGGCAAGTTCATCGTCCTGTCCGCTACAACCACTCAATAATATCGCCATTGCAGCAGACGCCATCAACGTCACCTTGAGAAATCTCTTTTTATTGATATACATCTCTTTTATTCCATGCCCAGTATTTTACAAATCAATCGTGTTCTCATTGCGGTTCTGGATAGTTGTAAGTTCAGCCATGTCTCAAGACAACCCTGTTTGAAACACACTATTTCTCCACCGCAGCCAGATACCCTGGTAGAAATCCGACCATCTTGATTCTGGTTTTATCCTCATCGGCACCAAGGTCAAAACTCACCATATTGACATCTATCTCAGGATTTCCTTTTAAAGTACCCAGTAGATTCAGCAACTTGGCTTTGATATTTTTTTGTTCCCGCTTACCCGCCGCATTGTACCAGCGCCAGACAATTCGTCCTCTATCTGACCCAGCGGCTTTCAGCCTCGTCTCTTCAACAATCAAGTTACGACCATTTACCTGACCGAGATCGGTAACACGCCGATAGATTCTCGACCATACGTTAGAATCATATACTTCATTCAGGACACTGATCGCCTCTCTACCCTGTTCCTGTGAGCTGAAACGGGACAAAAACACATCAACTCTATGCGCTCCATCGCTGTATCTACCTTCAACAACAGAATTTCCTTGCAACCAGTCAGGCTTCCATGAAGTCAACCTGTTTTCAACCAACTTCCAGTCAGCTATCTTACCTGGCAATTCAACCCTGGAACTGTCTGTTTCCGCCCCACCTGACATGTAGAAAAAGGCCAACGCCGGACCGGTCAATGTTGCAAAAAAAACCAGAGCTGTGAATCTCAGGTTTCTGCGCATGGTCCCGTCTGCCAACTTTATTCCATCGCTTTCCACTTGTTCTATGGCTGAACGCATCGGTAGATAACGTTGCGACCCCCACAGATAGAGGAGGATGAAAACACCAAAAATTGTCCAACCCAGCATATTATGATCGTGTACGATCTCGCTCTCCATGTTAGAGAGGTGCCCTATTACAACGACAGAGTATACGCGCATAAGATTTGCAACAAATGCCAGAAGAGAGGCAAACGCGACATACACGATAGTCTCTTTCAGGTAGAAACCCGACTGTCTTGCATACAGCAACGAAATCGTTATACCAACAATTTGATAACGTATACCACTACAGAATTCAGCCACCTCAAACGTACCTTCCGGTATGATCAGCAGATATCCTTCTCTGACTGAGGTTATCCCCGATGCCTGAAGCATGTAGCCGACTGTAACGGCTGTTCCGGTTTGCAGATGAGGTGCCAGCACTTTCCAGACCGGTACAACACTCAACAACAGAAGCACCGGAAAATAGAATGGCGCTCCATCCTTGAGGCCCAGAAAACTAAAGATGATCATTGCCAGGATGGCAATGAATAGCGCTTGTTGCAATGATTCCACATAGGCCAAACCAGACATCATCCAGAGCAAGGACAAAACAATTATCCCGATCAAGCCGAGATATCTTGGCTTGATGGAGAGACTGTCCTTTCTGGCCTTCCACTCCTCGTAGAAGATGTAGAGACAAACGGCGAACAAAAGAAAACCATGGGACTGATCTGAGTCCGATGCCGTCCAGATATTAAAAAAGCTGTCGAGCGTTGGATAATAGAGAGGAAAAGCCAGTAACAATCCTGCAATCAATAAAGTTGCGGGGGGAACTGCGGTTCTGTTATTCATCACGCCGCTGCTATTTGAGACCATATTTGTTCACAAGATCATATAATGTTGGACGGCTCACGCCGAGCAATTCGGCCGCTTTGGAGACATTCCCTTCGACATAAGTCAGGGCGCGCGACACTGCACTTGCTTCAGCCTGATCTCTAACTTCACGCAAATTAAAAGGCTGACTCTCTTCTGATCCTGCGCTCAATTGCAACTCTTCTGCCGAGATTTGCGAACCCTCCGCCATAATGACAGCGCGTTTTATTTTGTTTTCCAGCTCACGCACGTTGCCAGGCCATGAATAGTCCTCAATAGACTGCAGTGCTTCTTTGCTAAACCCTCTGACCTTCGTTGAGTTCTGAGCGGAAAATTTTGCCAAAAACGCCCACGCCAGCATCACCGCATCTCCAGCCCGGTCACGCAGTGGTGGGATATTGATCGTAATTTCACTCACTCGATAGAAAAGGTCCTCACGGAAAGTACCACTGCCAATCATTTCATCGAGGTCCCGATTCGTTGCGCAGATCACCCTGACATCCACAGCAATCTCAGCACGTCCGCCAACCCGCTCGATCACCCGTTCCTGCAGAAAACGCAGCAGCTTTGCCTGTAGTGATAATGGCATATCACCAATCTCATCCAGGAACAGCGTTCCTCCATTCGCATGTTCTATCTTGCCCAGCGTTCTTTTAGCGGCACCGGTAAATGCACCTTTCTCATAGCCGAAAAGTTCGCTTTCAAGCAAAGTGTCCGGGATAGAAGCACAGTTAATAGCAACAAATGGATGCTCATTTCTGGCACTGATTTCATGGATCGCCTTGGCAAGCACCTCTTTACCGGTCCCACTCTCACCCAAGAGCAGGGTTGTAGCATCCGTCGGACCCACCTTTTCGATAACCCGGCAGACATCCAGCATTTCCGGACTATTGGCAATAACCCCATCCAGCGGAGATTTCCCCTGCCGCATCGCAAGATTTCGGTTCTCCTCTTCCAGCTCATAGAGCTGGTACGCTCGATCAATGATGACCTTCAGCACATCCGAGTCGATTGGCTTCTGATAAAAATCGTAGGCCCCAAGTTCCAGTGCTTTCAGTGCATTGCTACGATCGTCGTTCCCTGTCACGACAATCACCTTGGTTCGGGGAGCCAGACGCAAAACCTCTTTCAAGGTTGCTATCCCCTCACTCACATTTGCCGGATCCGGCGGCAAACCTAGATCCAGCGTAATGACAGGTGGAGCAACTCGCCTCAATACAGCTATGGCTGACGCCCGATCGCCGGCAATCTGAACTTCGTAGCCATCGAAACACCATTTTAACTGGCTCTGCAGTCCCGGGTCGTCTTCCACGATCAATAGTGACCGCAACAACTCATTTCCACTGCTCAATGCGAGATCTCCATTTGCATATCCTCTTCTTCCTCAATCCGAATCGGCAGAGTCACAGAAAACTTTGTGCCTTTGCCAATCCTGCTGGTCACAGCTATCTGGCCACCAAGCGCCCGGACAAACTCCCTGCTTTCATAGACGCCAACCCCCATGCCGGCATTACCCTTGGTCGTTTCAAAAGGTTGAAACAGGTGATCACGAATGAAGGTGTCATCCATCCCCGAGCCATTATCCTCAATGGTGATCTCAATCTGCCCAGGCATCGCACACATAGCCAATCGCACATAACCGTCATCGGGCGTTGCCTCCTGGGCATTTTTGATCAAATGACCAATTACTGCGGCAAAGCGGTCTTTGTCAGCGACCACTCTGACCTCTTCATCGGAAATTGCCAGCTCCGGGCGTGGCAAAAATCCAGCGTGTTCCCTTGCTGCTTCCTGCAACGCCTCCGCCACAAGAACCACTTGGGCATTGCTTTTTTCAAACCGCCCTTTTCGCAACTGTGCGAGCAGACGACTCATCTTGTTGGCCGCATTATCCACGGTTCTGATGGCATCCTCCATAAATTCAGGGTTGTTTTTGTGACGGGCTGCATTGGTTACAACCAATTCAAGTTGCGCAACCAGGTTTTTCAGGTCGTGGACAACAAAAGCGGAAAGGCGATTGAATGCTTCAAACTGATTGGCCCTGGCCAACGCTTCAGAGGCCTGCATCAGCGCCAGATAGCTGGCTGCCTGCTGCGAAGCAGTTTTCAGTAAGTCCCTGTCTTCCCAGTTAATTTGCCTTGGCGACCTAGGCCGAATCAGGACTAGAAACCCCAACAGATCACCATGATGCCTAATCGGCACAAGCAACCAGGCATCTTTCACATCCCGCACCCAATCGGGCAGCTTGAGACCTTCATAAAGCGCTGGAGACGATTTTAGTTCTTCTAGATCGATAATCCAGTCCTTTGCGATAAAAAAGTCTACGAGAGAGCTCTCCGACATAACCGTGAACTGACACAAAGGTGCCTGCCAGTGGCTGACACAGGGATAGTTACCGCTGTCGTCACGCAACCAGAGAATCCCCCCGCCGGAGTCAACAAGGTCAGCGACAGCTTTAATCACCCGTTCACGGATCCTTGGACCAGGCTCTCCATCAGACAGGGTATGGATGATGCGAAGCCACTCTTCCCGATAATCATATTTGTAGCGAAAAAAGTGTTTGCTGAGAAAGACTTTGACTCTGGATCTGAGGTGACTGGAGAAAAGAATGGCCGTCAGCGTTGCTATGGCCATGAACAGGAAAATCACTTGGGCGGCCTTTCCCCAGGAGCCACCGTAAAAACGAATATAGTAACCAACCGCTGACATTATCAGCAGATAGACACCTGCTCCCAGCAAACCGGTGGTATGGAAAACCGCTTTCCTTGAGATAAAAATCTTGACCGACCAGCTTGGATTACGGGCAGCGGCCACGACCAACATGGGTACCACCAGTGCATTGATAAACCCACGAGCCTGCCACAAATCACTATCAATCTGTTTAAACAGCAGCGCATCTGCATAGAGGAAAAAATCGAACACAAACAGCGCGCCGATACCAAAATAAAGGTATTTCACGGCCCAACGCTGTTCAAGACGCGTATTGCGGAAAAGCTGCTCGACCAGTGTCAGTCCGGTAATGGCAAAGCCCAGATGCCCAAACAGCTGTAAACTTGCCGCCATGGGAAGAACCACCAGATTTGGATAGTTCGAGGCCAACAGCCCAAGTCCAAAGAGGACGATAGAGACACCCAGGACAATCGCGGGCAGAAAGCGGAGGATACGCACATCCCCGTTGGCTGACTGCAAAAGTGGCTGCAACAGGCGCAACAGAAACACGAACCAGGCGATATTTCTGGCAACCTCAAGGGTAAAATAGACACCTACAGTGAGCGCAGTCTCCTGCAGCAGCAGAAAAACCGCCGACAGCCCCCAAAAGGCGGTAACCGTCACTGCAGATAGCAAGACAATGCCTTCAATCCTGCCGCGCCAGCTGGTCAGAAGCAACGCACTGAACAGAAAGAAAAACAACGCTGCCAACGAATAGCCGATGATACCGACACTCACCGCAGCAAACCTCGTACCTTCCCTGTCATTCCCAGATTCAACCCATCGCAGTTATTCAAGGTGTGGACAGGCTTGAAGCCCTCTCCAAAACAGAACGAAATCCCAGCTTGTGGGAGGCCCGTTAACACGGGCAACCCTGTTCAAAACAACACTCACTTAATTTAAGAACATGGCGGCAGAGAGACAGAGAAGTTGAACGCCTGGCGGGAACAACAGTCACACTAACCACCCACGCAGAACATGGGATGCAGCCAAATTCCTATTAATATTTTTATTATCAAGCAGTTAGAACCGATTTATTAGCTGGATTACTTACTGAAAACTGCCACTAGGTCCCCCCTCCTCGGGTACCGGGTATACTATAGAGAAAACCCCGTCACAATTCACCTGTGGAAATGTGTCATCATGCTCTGCTAGCATCTAGTGGTTAAGAAAACAGCGGAAAATTACATCCTAACTCACTAATCTTAAAGTATAAATACTAAACAATCATGAGATCAACCAACCCCATCTCCAGACAGGCCGATTCAATGCAACCATCTGATTTCAGAAAACACCCCTCATTAGTCACACCCAAACGTTGGGTTTCCGGCTTCACGCTCATCGAGGTCATGGTTGTGGTTGTGATTCTCAGCATCCTGGCGGCGATCGTAGTGCCCAAGATTATGGATCGCCCTGAACAGGCCAGGATGACCAAGGCCAAGAGTGATATCAGGGCCATCGAAGCCGCCCTTAATCTCTATCGCCTGGATAATATGATGTACCCCAGCACTGACCAAGGGCTTGAAGCACTCGTAAGCAAACCTGCCGGCGCTCCGGAACCCAAAAACTGGAAGGACGGGGGTTATGTCGACCGGCTACCCAAGGATCCTTGGGGTAGCCCCTACCTGTTTCTCAACCCAGGCAGCCATGGAGCCATCGACATCTACTCCACAGGGGTCGATTCTCAATCCACTGAAGATGATGTCGGCAACTGGAATCTGGAGTGACGAGTTTACCCGGTCTATGAGAGCCCGGTCTTAAGATGAAGCGCCACTCAATAAAGCTATTGCGAATGGGTTATCAGAAAACCAAATCTGCCCGGATCAATGGTGGTTTCACCCTGATTGAGGTCATGGTGGTCGTCCTTATCATTGGGATACTGGTCAACTATGTGGTGGTCTCCATAGGGAGTTCATCCCCTTCCGACGCACTGAAAACCGAGGCACGGCGATTCTTCACCCTGGTTGACCTGGCAGCTGAAGAGGCGCTTCTCCGCTCCAACATCATCGGCGCACTGGTTGAGGAGGAGCGTTACGAATTTCTCATCCTGCAGGAAAAGACCTGGAAGCCACTGGAGGAGAGCATATTCAGAAAGCGCTCTCTGCCTGAGGAAATATCCTTTGAAATAGTGACCGATGAGCCGATCAGGCGGGAAAAACAGAAAAAAACACCGGATATAGTTTTTTTTACCAGTGGAGAAATCACCCCGTTTGAAGTAAAGATCGCATCAGAAATCACTGACGACTACTTTCTGCTGAAAGGCACCGAGATCGGAGAACTCAGCCTAGACCATGTTTCCGAACCCTAAGCATCTGCATAAACCCACCACCCGTCAGCAGGGATTTACACTGCTCGAGGTCCTCGTTGCGCTGGCAATTCTTGCAATCGCACTCGCCTCCGTCGTAAAGGTTTCAGCAAATCAGTCTCTGAACGCAGAACATCTTAGAGATAAAACAATGGCACACTGGGTCGCCATGAACCAACTCACACAGCTTCAGGTCAGCCGGCGCTGGCCAGCGCAGGGAACGAATACCGGCAAGAGTGAAATGGGGCTGCGCGAATGGCACTGGCAGAGCAAAATCACCAATACTAGAGACGACCGGGTCAGACAGGTCGAGATCAGCGTCTTCCGCAATAGTGATGACGACGCCTCAGTAACACGTCTAGTCAGTTTTATCGGCCAGCCTTTCTAGGGAGCCTCTGAACAAGTCATGAACTCGTATCTTGCGTCCAGATTCAGAGGCTGCCCAGTGTGGTGTCACGAATAACGTGTATAAATCTGACCTGAAACAATCCGGCTTCACCTTGTTGGAATTACTGATCGCGATCTCGATCTTCTCCATCATCTCTCTCATCGCCTACAGTGGATTGAAAGTCGTACTCGACACCGAAGCTCAGGTTGAAACACATATCGACCGCCTCTCGGGTCTGCAGATCGCCCTGACCCTGATGCGTCGCGATATCGAACAGGCGAAGGCTCGCCCTATCAGAGACGAATACGGCGATCCTCTACCCGTCATGCAGGCCGGAGGAGATGGGGGGACAGCACTGGTTTTTACCCGCGGCGGCAGACCCAATCCACTCAATCTACAGCGCAGCAATCTTCAACGCGTTGCCTATCTGTTGGAGGACAAAAAGCTGTTCCGCCTGACCTGGCCCACCCTGGATAGAGCCCAAGGGACCGAACCACGACGCACCAAGGTTCTAGATGGCATTTCCAACATAGAGGTCCGTTTCTTCGATCACAAGATGAAAGCTCACCCATCCTGGCCCATCTCCGGAGAGCTGGAAGAAAAAACCAACGCCCCTCTCCCCCTGGCGATGGAAATCACCCTGGAACTCGAAGACTGGGGAAAAATCCGACGCCTTTTCCGGGTTGCGGATATCAATCCATCGCTGGAAGGCAACCTCCAATAACCAGAAAAATGCAAAACAGATCACCTAGAAAACGATCTCAATCCGGCGTTGCCCTGATCACTGCAATCATGATCGTAGCGGTAGCGAGCATTGCTGCCGTCACCATGACCGAGACTCTACAGCTGAGCATTCGCCGTACCTCAAACATACTGATCACCGATCAGACTTATTTCTATGCACTGGGCAGCGAAGAGTGGGCGCGAGGCCAGCTGATACGGGACGCAAGAAGGGACAAACAGGCTAGTAATCCTTATGACGCCCTAGACGAAGACTGGGCAAAACCATTGCCGATAACCGCTGTCGAAGGGGGCACGGTCGCTGCACAGATCGTCGACTTGCAGGCACGCTTCAATCTGAATAGTCTTTACCTCGCCGAAGAGCCTGATCAAGAGAGCAAAGACCGGACTGCGCAACACTTCGAAGTATTCAGCCGTCTTTTGAACCTACTGGAACTGGAGGAGGGGCTTGCGCAGACGGTATCAGACTGGCTCGATCAGGATATCGACGCTCAGTTTCCCGATGGAGCCGAAGACAACGAATACCTTGGTGGAACTCTCCCCTACCGGACAGCCAATGGACTCATGAGCAGCCCAACCGAACTGTTACTGATAAAAGGCATCACCCCGGAGATTTTTGAAAGACTCGAACCCCACGTCACCACACTGCCTGAAACCGTTCCCATCAACATAAATACAGCGGATGCCATTTTACTTCAAGCACTGGTGGAATCCCTGACTGATTCCGATGCTGAAACCCTGATCTCGGAACGAAAAGAGTCACCTTTCACAAATAAAAAGGCATTTGAAGATAGACTCACCGAGCTTTTAAGCGATAATAAAGAACTGTTGAATAATGCCGATAAGACTTACTCAGTATCCAGCAACTACTTCCTTCTGGAGACGTCGATAAGCATGGATAATACAAATCAGTACCTCCGTTGTCTGATCAATAAAACGGACAAGGGCGTCTATACTCTGTCGAGGACAACGGGAACCTTCTAAATATGGCTGGCACACTGGTAATTCGACTGCTGGATAGTGAAGCAAACCAGGTAAGCTGGCATCCACTTGGCGCCAGATCCCCGGAGAGCGAACCGATTGGCAGTGGCACTCTGAAAGAGGCTGCTGAACAGGCGGCTGGCTGGCGCGTGGTCGTTTTGGTCCCCAGCGTCGAACTGCTGCTGACGAAAGTCGACATCCCCACAAAAAACCGCCAACGACTGCGCCAGGCAGTTCCCTTTACCCTGGAAAACGACCTTGCGGAAGAGTTGGATGAACTGCATTTCGCGATTCACACTTCCAGCCCAGATGATAAGACCCTGGTCGCCGTAATCGCAAAACAGCTGCTCGATGATTGGCTGAATGCATTCCATCAGGTCGGCATCGCCCCGCTGGCCATGTACCCCGACCTGCTCGCCCTGCCGCGCAAACCCAATCGCTGGACGCTCTACCTCGATGATGAGAGGGTATTGGTTCGCACCGGCGACAATACCGGATTCGCAGCCGATCCGGTCAACTTCGCCGAACTGCTCCGCCTTGCCATTGACCAGACAGAGGGAGATCCACCAGAGCGCCTCGAGGTCATTCAGGCTCCGTTTCTCAGCAGTGCACCCTACTTCGACCTCGCATTGGGTAATCTCAACTATGAGATAACTCATGTCGATTACAACGGCGACTTTAGACAACTACTGTCAGACAATCTGATTGAGCAACAGACACTCAACCTGCTGCAGGGAGATTATCGTCAAGTCGACAAGCAGGCCCAAAAGTGGCAACGCTGGCTTCCGGCAGCTATTCTGTTCAGCGTTTTTCTGGGACTTTCCATCGTCTCATCATCACTCGACCACTTTCGGCTCAAGGGAGAGAATGCGGCACTAAGCCAACGGATCACTCAGACTTTCCGCGACGCATTTCCCGAGATCAAACGCATCGTGGATCCACGAGTGCAGATGGAACAGAAACTGCGCCAGCTACGCAAAGATCAGAAACAACAAGGAGACACTTTCATCGATCTTTTTTCTATTCCGGCAGCGGAAATCATGAAAATTCCCGGCAGCAGCCTGAACAACATCAGCTACCGGGAGGGCCAACTCGACCTGCAGTTGACCACGCGCGAACTTCCTGCGCTGGAAAAACTGAAAAAGCAGATTGAAGCACAGAACCTCTCAGTTGAGATCCGTTCAGCCAATGCCAAGGGAAAAGAGGTTTCATCCCACCTCCGTGTCAGGAAAACCCGGGCATGAACATCAACCAGTGGCTCTCATCCAAAACCCCACAAGAACGTATGGCGCTGATTGCGGGAGTGGTCACGCCTGTTCTCCTGCTGGCCTATCTGCTCTTCTGGCTGCCATTCGCACAGGAGATAGACAAGCAGTCACGTCAACTGAAAGACCGGCAGGAAAATCTAGCCTGGATGCAGAAAGCCGCCAGTGAGGTCATACAGCTACGCGGTGAGGGCAGTACAACCGCTCCGACAAACTCAAACGAGGCGCTGTTTACCTTGATCGACCGCACCGCCAAAAAGCATCGTCTGCGCCAGGCAATCAAACGACTGAAACCCCAAGGCAGCGACCGGGTTCAGATCTGGATCGAGCAGGCCTCCTTCGACGGCATCATCAAATGGCTGGGCATACTCCAGGCACGCCATGCGGTCAGCATCATCTCCGTGAACATCGATCGCCAGGAGAAACCCGGTTTGGTAAATGCCAGACTCGACCTTGAAAGAGCGACACAATGAGACTTCAGTCAGGCCCAACAATTCTCGGCATTGGCTGCTTTGTGGTGTTTCTGATCGCCGCCACTCCGGCACGCCACGTCTTGGGCTGGCTTGGAGATACTATCGCCCCACTCACGCTTGCCGACAGCAGCGGCACCATTTGGTCAGGCAGCGCTACAGAAACCCACTACAATGGCGTCAACCTGGGTACAATAGCCTGGAGATTCCAACCGCTGGATCTGTTGACCGGGAAGCTCCGCTATCGACTCAGCTTACGCGGACCGGGGCAACAACTCGACGGTTATGCGGGGGTTAACATTGATGGCAGTTACCAGGCCGAGCACCTCAAGGGCATCGTCAAGGCACGTATTGTTCCCGGGCTGCTCAATCAACCCATGATCGGTGCGATCGGCGATCTCGACATCGACATCTCCTCGATACAGTTTGCGGCATCAAACCTCGATGAGGCTGCCGGCAAGATTCGTTGGCAGGGGGCCGGCATCACCAGCCCGGTTGCCGTGGACTTGGGCGGCATACAGTTCGACATCAAAGGTGATGAAAATGGGCTAAGGTCGACTATTCATGATATTGGCGGCGGCCTCAGCATCAAGGGTGAGTTGAATTTGGCGCCGACCGGCACCTATCGGATCTCGGGCAGGATTCTACCCAAGGCATCCGCTGACCCAGCATTGGTAAACACTTTGAAGGCGATAGGCAAATCAGGAACCGGCGGCAGCATTCAGCTGAATTTTTCCGGGCAGCTTTGAGGTGCGGTTCCCAGCCATGACATATACGATTCAAAGGCTTTCTGCTAGTATTAAGAAACGGCTCATAATACTGCAGATAACCCAATCAAGTGAGTCTTCGACCTCGTGAAAGATTTTGGGACATCCCAGTCCCCAAAATCGACTCGGCCTTCGACAGCCTGTTTGTGCCCCGGCCGTCCCGGTCACTGGCACTA
>JAESPE010000101.1 GCA_016756835.1 gamma proteobacterium endosymbiont of Lamellibrachia anaximandri
GCAAGGCACGCCGGGTAAGCAGTGCGGCCTCGCGGCTACCGGGGACTACCAGCCTTCGCTTCGCTCTCCATGGCTGGCAGCGGATGCAGTGTGCCCACAATATTCAGTAAAATCATGGTGTTGAAACAAAACCAACCACAAAGGAACACGCGATAGATAGAACGCTACAGCTATTTCCTACCTTGTTCAACAAGTCTATTTCTGTTAATACGCATATATTAAAGACCCACGGGATCAAGATTTGCCTTGGTACGGCTACTTTCCTTAGATTCTATTATCCAAAATCCCTCGGCACACAGCTTCCGTATCAGAACCATGTTATGCCCATAGGTAATTCCACCCTTGCCGTGCATGACAATGGCACCAATGCGACCATTTACTGGATCGCATTTTGCTTTACTATCGGAACCAGAATGAGTGCTCGCACAACCGGTTGCAATAACTGCAATGGCCAAAATTATGAGTCAATGAATTTCTCCAACCAGGTGACGCAACTGCTGAGCCAGAAAATACACCTTAAGCCATGGAACCCATCAGTTACGAAGTATTATCTCTGCTAGTCGTCGTCGCTGCGTTCGCGGGCATGGTCGACGCCATTGCAGGCGGCGGTGGACTGATCGCTCTGCCAGCCATTTTGTGGGCGGGAGTGCCTCCTGTGCAGGCCTTGGCGACCAATAAACTGCAAGGCAGCTTCGGCACCCTGACCGCATCATGGCACTTCATCCACAAGGGCGAGATCGAACTGGACAGACTCAAGCTGCCGATAGCCCTGACCTTTGTCGGTTCCGTCAGCGGCACCCTGACCGTACAGTATCTGCAAAGCGACTTGCTGGCGCAGATTATCCCACTATTACTGATCAGCTTTTCGCTCTATTTCCTGCTCTCACCCCGGATTGGCAACAAAGATGCGCAGCACCGTATCAGCCATGCCATGTTTGCCTTGCTTGGGGGATTTTCCATCGGATTTTACGACGGTTTCTTTGGTCCTGGCGCGGGTACTTTTTTCGCCGCCGCATTCGTATTACTGCTCGGGTACAACCTGCGCCGCGCCACTGCCGGCACCAAGATATTGAACTTCACCAGCAATATCGCCTCACTGCTGTTCTTTGCATACGGTGGTCATGTGGTCTGGACAATTGGGATTAGTATGGGACTGGCGCAGGTGGCAGGTGCCTGGGTTGGTTCTCACCTGGTCATACGTCACGGTACCCAATTGATCCGCCCAATGCTGGTCACAGTGTCAGTGCTGATCTCCCTGAAGTTGTTGTTGAGCGACTAACAACAAGGGACAAATCATTGACACAAAGAATGTGCGTCCCCTTTATCCTCATGACATTAACCAATGGTGTATACTTATACGTCACTGGCGTCAACGGGGCGAACACCCTGTCAAAAAGACAATGCTTGCCTGCCTGCGAAAACTTTGGCCACTACACCTCGTAAATCTGGAAAACAGCTACCGTAGACATGCCGAAGTCATTCATTCCCGCCACTATGCGTTTGCTGGTGACCCTTCTGTTTCTATGATCAAGCCTCTCTGCAAACGCCTCTGACCAACGAATTCTCTCGGGTCAGACGGAGCAGATCATTCTTGGTCCATACCTGGAAATATTCGAAGACAAACAGGCAGGCCTGGATATTATTGATGTAGCCTCCCCTGCATTCGAACAACGCTTTCATCCTGTCGGCAAGGAGCAGCTCAGTCTCGGTTACAGCAGATCCGCGTTCTGGCTGCGTTTTTCGGTTCGCTGGACCGACGCCAGTCCCCTGCTGCTGCAGCTGGCCTTCCCCCTCTTGGATTCCATCACCTTCTACCTCCCCAATGGCCCGGAAGACTTCAAGGTATCAAGAGCAGGCGACACGCTGCCGGCTTCCATTCGGGAACTCCCCTCACCCGATGTTTTGTTCTCTCTGCCTGCCATACCCGATTCCGAACAAACCTATTTCCTGCGTGTTCAATCCGGAGGCAGTCTGCAACTGCCGCTGTATCTCTGGTCCACAACGGTATTTGCCAGCGAGAATGGCAAGGTCCGATATATCCATGGGTTCTACTACGGGATCATGCTGGTGATGATCCTCTACGCCCAGATCGAATCCCAAGGCATGGAACTGGAGCCCGATTGGATTCAAGTGGAGGATATCTGCCAGGCCAGTCTGGCACTGGTCGGGCCAGCTGCTGAGAAAAAGGGCCAGCACATTGCTTTCAAGCAGGATCCGAAGACGGAAACTATTTGGGCAGATGAGGTTCGCCTTAAACAGATCCTGGTCAACCTGATGGGAAATGCAGTGAAATTCACCCCGGACGGGGGAACAATTGGTCTGAATGTCCGGGGAAAGCAAGAGGACAACAGCATCGAATACCCATCCGGATATCATCCTGATGGACATACAGATGCCCGAGATGGACGGCCTGGAGGCAACACGGCGCATCCGGGCGATGCCACACCTGGCATCGGTTCCCATCATCGCCCTGACCGCGCTGGTCATGCCGGGCGACAAAGAGCGTTGCTTGGAGGCCGGTACCGATAGCTATTTGAGCAAACCTGTGAACTTGAACCAATTGTCAAAGAAGATGGCTTCACTGCTGAACAAACACGCATCGGCTTAGACCGATGCCCCCACCGGTGTCATAAACCAGGTCTGTCATCGGTCCGGATGATCGATCAGAATTCACCCGTTGCCGCGCCTTCCATAATCTCCCGCATCACCCGACGTACCCGTAGTGCATCGCTCTTCAACTCCGGGGGTAATTCCTTGGCTCCGTGGATGAGGAAATCCATATTCATGGCATACAGCCACACCTTGCCTTCTTTGTCCTCCACCACGCTGATCACACAGGGCATGAAGGCGGAATAGGCATCATTGTGGTCGAGCATCTTCACACCGACTTTGACGTCGCAGAACTGCATGAACGACACGTGCCGGAAATCTTTTCCGGTTACGGCCTTGACCTGTTTGTAAAAAGGCGAGTCGCTGACAAAGAAGAAGTTCCTGTCAACGGCAAGGCTCTTCATGGATTCCTTTACATCCTCAGCTTTAATATCGTCTTCCACTTTTACTCGCCAGACGAAGGCATTGGCCAGATCGCCGGTTTCCAGAAGATTACCGGCAAATTCCCTATAGAGGGTAAAGGCATCGGGATCGAAGTGCCGGGTGGCTGACCAGATCTGACTTACCGCCACGGTGACAATCAAAAGGGTAAGCAGGCCGATAACGGCCAAAAAGTTTCTTAACAGTTTCATAGTGGTGCTTCCGACGGGCTATTAATTGGTGGGTTACGGCTTGGATCGTGAATGCCGACTGCAGTAAACAGAAGATCCATCCTCTCTCTTATGTAGTCTATATCCAGCGACTGAGTATAGGTAAGGATAGCCCACCTTTCGCGAGAATCCACGGCTGAATCCCCTGTGCTTCCTTCGGCCACTCGCTTTCACTGGCATTTTTTCCACATTTTCGGCTGGAGAGCGGTGGAAAATATCTGCAAACGAGACTGGGGTAGCCGGGCTGAGGCTGCGAGGAAGGTTTTGCTGAGGCATTATTCCCACTCGTCATGCATAAAAAACCGCCCTCTAACTACATGGACCTACCCATATCAAGCTGTCGCTCAGCGTACACACTTAGTATAAGACTCTTGGGATATGTGCTGAAAATAGTAGGAGAGCATCATGATAAAGATTGATCCAGTTCTGGAAGAGTGTCTTCCAAGCGTTCACGGTAACCGGCAAGAGTCTGATATCACGCAAAAGGGAATATTGAGCAGTCAATCATTGCGATATGAGAATCATCGCTTTGCCAATACAAGAGGTATCAGCGCCCACAATCGGGATCAGGGATTTATACCAGCCTTTCAGGATACCCGCAGTGGCTTCTGTGTTGTTTCGTGCTTTGCTAATGGTTGTCCTGCCCCAGTGCATATTCTCGATGGCCTGCCAGATGATTGGGTGGGAAGCCGGGATGCTGACGGCAATGTCCTCAAGGCTCATGCAGAGATAATATCCGGTTTTCTCCGCGATGGTCGTTTCTATACCAGGGAAGAGGCATCCCAGACTACGCGGTAATAGGGATAGAATTGGCATTGTCAAGTTACCAAATACCAAGGCAAAGAATTCCATCAACTGCAGACACTCTCCCCTTCACTCATATTGCAGGCGAAATTCCAGTAATCACACTCCACTTAGCAAAAGCCTGCCCACGCAATTCACGATAGGAACGAGCCAACATCAAGTGACGATCGCGGCAAAATAGATTATCCTGATTACCCCTGAGACTCAGCTATTGTGGCGCAATGACAGCAACTGTTTGATTCGACATTTGTTTTCAAATTCAAAAAGACGAAGAAATCGGTATGTTCTGCTGCCCAACAATCAGCAACACAAAGTAATGGCTATATTTCATAGAGTTACACTCATAGCTCTCCTCAGTGGCTGAGTCTCAGGGGTAATCAGGTAGATTATTGATCGAGCCGTGAGCTGAGAGAAACTGCTGGGCATGACCAGGTGACTTGAATCCCCTCATCTGTCGCTCCTTCTGCCGGCTCGGCTGGTGCGAATTCTCAGCTCGGTTGTCTGGTATTGGCCAGTCTCGTGCTTAGCACTGAGACCCAGCTCCCGGTGTGCAGCACCATAACTCCTCAGCTTATCCGTAACTATTTTCCTGGGGGAATATCCAAGACGTCACCATCCTGGTCCACTGCTCGCCACAGCAAGTATCACCAGGCCTCAATTCTTGGCCGCCAACTTGACAGTACCTATGTCCCCTACTCGGATCCCATACCCTGATTACCCTATCCCTGATTACCCAGTTTGACCACCTGCCAGATCACACCTGGGTCATTACAATTCACAATGAGTCTCTCCACCAAATGCACCAGGAGTAAGATGTCGACATCGGGTCAGGCTGAAGTAGAAGAGTTCTTATCTTCTGCAAAGGGCAAATAATAATGGGGACGGATGCATCAGCCCCCAAACTCGAGGCGCTTCAAGGGTGGGTAGAAAGCCTGCGACAAGAAGGTTCCAGTGGGCGGCGGGTGAACGGGGAAGTGATACCCACCGAGACCCTCGAGGCCTTGCTCTGCTCCCACGAGGAGCTGCGCATTGCCGAAGAGGAACTGCGACAGCAAAATGAAGAGCTAGAACTCAGGGGGTTGGAGTGTACGGCCGAACTGAGGGCGTCAAACCGGCGGTTGAGAAAGAAGCTCACAGAACTGGAGCAGGCCGAATTGGCAGTTGAGGAACAGCTTCGGTTCGAAACCCTGCTCTCCCAACTCTCGACCCGGTTCCTGAACCTGCTGCCAGGTGAGATGGACCGGCAAATCGAGCAGGGGCTGAAATACATCGCAGAATCTTTACAGGTGGATCGAAGCACCCTGTTCGGGTTCTCGGAAGAAAAGACCCACTTTTGCGCTACCCACTCGTGGACGGCTCCTGGGTGCGAGCCAGCCCCAGCACGGGTTGTGTTTGATCAATTGCCCTGGGCCACTGAGAAGATGCTCCGCGGCGAAATGTTCCTGTTTTCACAAGGTTCCAATCTGCCCGCTGAGGCAAGGCGTGACCAGGAGTATCTGCGAAAGTGCGGCCCCAAGTCGGTGGTGGCGATCCCGCTGGCGGTGGCCGGTTCCATCATCGGAGCGGTCGCCTTTGCTTCCCTTCGCACTGAGCGCCCCTGTCCCGACGGGGTGGTTCAACAACTGCGGCTGGTCGGGGAGATCTTCTCCAACGCGCTGAGTCGTAAGCAGGCCGACGAGTCGCTGCAGAATGCGTTTTCGGAGATCCAGACACTCCAGCAGCAACTCCAGACGGAAAACGTCTATCTGCGCGAAGAGGTCAGGGGAGAGCACAACGTCGACGGTATCATCGGCCAAAGCGACGTCCTCAAGTCCGTCCTCTTCCGGGCAAAGCAGGTCGCCCCCTCCGACACGACCGTCCTGCTGCTCGGTGAGACAGGGGTAGGCAAGGAGCTTGTCGCCCGGGCCATTCACCAGTGGAGCCCCCGCAAAGACCGACCCCTGGTCAAAGTGAACTGCGCGGCCTTGCCAGCGAGCCTGATCGAAAGCGAACTCTTTGGCCACGAAAAAGGCGCCTTTACCGGAGCCGAAGCCAAACGGGTGGGGCGGTTCGAAGTGGCCGACGGCGGGAGCCTGTTTCTGGATGAGATCGGCGAGCTGCCGCTGGAGCTCCAGAGCAAGCTGCTGCGTGTGCTCCAGGATGGTGAGTTCGAGCGGTTGGGCAGTTCACGGACGATCCTGGTGAACGTCCGGGTCATCGCAGCGACCAATCGAGACCTGGAGGAAGAGGTTAGCAGCGGTCGGTTTCGGAAAGATCTCTACTACCGGTTGCAGGTGTTCCCCATCACCGTGCCGCCACTCAGGGAGCGTCGGGATGACATCCCCCTGCTGGTGGGCGCCTTCGTCGAGAAGCTTGCCCACAAATCGGGCAAGTCCATTGACACCGTACCGACCAGAGCGATGGAGGCCCTGCAACGTTACCCCTGGCCCGGCAACGTCCGGGAGCTGCAGAACGTGATCGAACGGGCGGTGATCAACACCCAAGGTCCCCGTCTTCGCCTGATGGACACGCTGGGTGTACCCGAGGTGTCTCCCTGCCCCCGGACCCTCGCCGAGTCCGAAGCCTGCTGCATCGTCCGGGCGCTTGAAACGACCCACTGGAAGATCGAGGGGGAAGGCGGGGCCGCCAAGGCTTTGGGCGTCCCTCCCAGTACCCTGCGAAAACGCATGCAAAAACACGGCATTCACCGCCCACCAAAACCCTGAGTTCCGTGTAAGACTCCGGCAAACCCACCACCCCATAGCGTGGGACCCGCCCTATGGGGTGGGTTCTGACCCGCCTCGACCAGCCTCCCTGAGCCTCACCCCCCGATAGAAACCAAACGAAATCAAAACCTTATCCAGGTTATTGCCCGTCATGTCATCTTTGGCCTGCAACTTGCCCTGAATTAACGTAACCCGAGTTAGTCAACGGGAGAAACGAGTACGTGGTGCCTGTGGGGAACGCCTAGCATTCATAGTGAGCCTCACGATGAGAAGCACAGCGGTCACGATAACGATAAGGAGAAAAACGATGAAAACAAAAAATAGCTTTTGCGGGCTCATGTTGGGGCTGGTTTTATTCACCGCCCCCTCACAAGCGGCTGTAACTCAGGTTGACGGCTCTGGCGTGATTACCGGTGCCACAGGGGTTTTAGTCTCTGGGAGTTTATACGATGTTGAGTTCGTTACCGGCACTTGTTTAACCGTGTTCATCAACTGTACAGAATCGAATCATGATTTTACATTCTCCACTGCATCAGACGCTGCTGCAGCGTCGCAGGCTCTTTTCGATCAAGTCTTTCCTGCTAATTCGGTAGGTCTCGGTTGGTTTGTGACTGTTTTTGACGTTCTGGGCGGCAACGTAGACTTCGGGAGAGCTGCTATTTTTCACGCTACAAACCCAGCGCAGAATTTCGTTGGTGACCTCGCGGACCGTAATTATGTTACCCGTACATTTGCGAAATGGAGCGTATCCACCGCCACCATAGACACCGACGGTGACGGAATTTCAGATGAAGACGAAACGAACATCTACGGCACTGACCCGAACGATGCAGATTCGGATAACGATGGTTTGAATGACGGGGACGAGTTGGGCGCGGGCTCCAATCCACTCAATCCGGATTCCGATGGCGACGGTCTATCCGATGGTTCCGATCCAGAACCGAATACTTTTAACGACGCTGATGGAGATGGTCTGGGAGACGGCATGGAAGTTTTGCTCGGTACCGATCCTAACAACGCGGACTCCGATTTTGACGGTCTGTTAGATGGTACCGAAGTTGATCCAGCCACTGGAACTGATCCGTTAAATCCAGATAGTGATGGTGATGGCGTTTCAGATGGGGACGAAGTCAATGGCTTAGGAACGAACCCAAACAACCCTGACAGTGATGGTGATGGTGTTGGTGACGCGGTAGACCCACTTCCGAATGATCCCGGAGTGACCAGCGGATACACCGAAGACTGGTTACGAATGATTAGCGCAGACGCATTGGCGTATGATCTCAGCGTGATCGATGCAAAGAACAACAATGCTGCGAAGGGAAGACGAAACGCGCTTTCCAATAAGCTTAATTCCGCGGCAAATGCGATCAGTGCAGGAAACTATGAGAATGCAATAGAAAGTCTGACGAGCCTCCTGCAAAAGCTGGATGACGACGACAGTCCGAAAGATTGGATGCTGTCGAGTCCGGAAAAAACTTTGCTTAGAAGCGACGTTGAGCAACTGATCTATTTGATTGGACTTTTGTAGCCGGGAGAGAATATAGTCTGGAATAGACGCTCCGTTTGCAGCTGCTCACGGGGCGTCTTTTTTTCTTTAACGACCGCACCGTGCCGTAAGCAGGGAGAGTTCTGGGTAGAGTAGAGAGCAGGCTCCTGCTTCTGTAGGTCAGGTATCTGGGGTCAGAGTAGTCTCGCAGAAGGAACGCCGGTTACTCGGCGCCCCCTGCACAGACCCGGACGTGCGGTTTTCCTACTACTACTAAGAGAGTACAAGTTCTGTGAGGGGTGTGGTGACAATGGCTGTATGGAGAGGATATTGTGGCACCGGCGGGAAATCAGCCGGCAACAGAGAATACAAACACGATCCTAACCAGTCAGAGGAACCCATCTACTCGACCTCTGACCCCAAAACTTATTTGCCGAAAAAATATCGGCCTGATGAAAATAGGTCGTTTCTGGACGGAGATTGCTTATAGTGAACTCAACATTCGCATACCATGCACCACGCGCACCAGCTCAATCCCTCCTGGGATCTTCCGGTAGAGTAGCAGATAGCGACCCACGGGCAGATGATGCAAGCCCTCAGCGATGTCCTGCCGCGCTTGCCCCAGATTCGGATTCTCAGCAAGCAGCCAGCCTCTCTCCTCAAAGGTGTCGAGTAGGTGGTCGGCGGCAGTAGGGTTGTCCTGGGCGATGTAGAGCCAGATATCGATTAGATCTTCTTCAGCCTGGGCGGTCTTCTGAAAAACGGCCATAGTCAGAGCTTACTGGTCATTATCAGCCAAGCATTTACGGGCTGCTTGCTTGATCTCTTCCATAGAGCCGTACCGCCCGCTGCCACTCTCTACGCCTTCACGCCACAGGCCGCGTAGCTCATTGATCTCCTGATCCTGCAGGGCGCGTTTTCGCTTCCAGTCCCGCAAGGCCTCACGTATCACTTCGCTACTGCTAGCGTAGTCACCACTTTTGACCGCCATACGAACTTCCTGGGCAATTTCTGGGGTCAGGGCGATGCTGAGTTTTTCGACTGTGGCCATGGATTGCCTCTGGTGTAGTGGTGAGCATAAATACTACCAAGCAGTATAACCTATAGCTTGGATACGAAAACAATAGGGGACGCACTACAGTTTTTTCGCTGCCTGGTAACTCGTTTGCACCGTGCATACATGGCATTCATCGCCTGCCAAAACCCTGAGTCAGATGTAAGACTCTGGCGAAATCACCACCCCATGGCGCGGGACCCACCCCATAGGGTAGGTTGCGCCCCCGCCTCGACTAGTGTAGTGTCCTGAATATATCAAACATTTCGTAATGCGACCTTAGCTCGCCCAATTTTTTCCAGTATCTGATCAACGCTTTTTGTCCAGACAAAAGGTTCTGGGGCTTGATTATGTTGATCAATAAACTGTCTGATTGCCTTTTCCAGCTCTCCAACTGAAGTAAACACACCACGTTTCAATTGCTTTTGCGTCAACAATCCAAAAAAGCGTTCCACCAAATTAAGCCATGATGAACTTGTTGGAATAAAGTGCAGCATGACTCGCTTATTGCGAGCCAACCATTTCCTAACATTTTCGTGCTTATGGGTGCTGTAATTATCAACAATCAAATGCAGTTCCAGTTCTTTCGGTGTTTGCTTCTCAACGATTTTTAGAAATGACAAAAACTCTTGATGACGGTGTCGTAATTTACATTCACCAATGACTTTGCCGTTGGCAACATCCAGGGCAGCGAATAAGGTACTGGTGCCATGACGTTTGTAATCATGCGTCATGGTACCTGCACGCCCCTTTTTCATTGGCAAGCCTGGCTGCGTACGATCCAGTGCCTGGATAGAGGATTTTTCATCAACACAGAAAACAGCGGCGTTCTCTGGAGGGGATAAATATAGGCCAACAACATCCACCAGTTTTTCCTCGAACTTTGGGTCATTACTGACTTTGAATCCCTTAGTCAGATGAGGCTTTAATCCACTCTCTTGCCACACACGATTTACAAAACTATGCGTTGTTCCCAACGCCTTAGCCAAGGTGCGTGTTGACCAGTGCGTAGCTCCCTGCGGTTTCGTTTGCGTTGTTGCCTGAATAATTTTTGAGCGTAACCGGGTTTGGTCAGCTGTTTTTTTACCCCCTTGATTGCCGCCGCGGGGTAACTCTTTTTCTATTCCAGAAAATCCAAACTCGGCATAACGGTTTCGCCAACGTCCGGCCTTGTGCGCACTGATATCCAATTGCTCAGCAATCTCAATATTAGATAATCCATCTGCTGCGAGCAGGATAATTTTCGAACGCTCGATTAACCGTATGGATGTTTTTCGACTCCGAACATTCTTTTGCAATACTGTCTGTTCTTGTGGAGTAAGGTAAATAGCAACTGCTGAATTCATTTTTCCTTCCCATGCCATAAAACCGGAACATAGGGAATTATAAATGAATATTATATTCAGGACACTACACTAGTCTCCCTGAGCTTCTTGCTCCCCTAGAATCCAAGTAAAACAGCACGTTATTAAAATCCTTCCTTACCAGCTGCGTATTCTGGCGAAGATGAACACCGATTCTGGACGAACGTGAACACCTGATTTCTCAACGCATCACGAATGTTGATTATTAGCCCAAGTGTTCACCATCAGTCAATAGACCCATACGTTTTCGCATCGATTCTCCCTTGAGCGGAAGGCGATGGGCGTTATGCATCAAGCGATCAAGAATGGCATCAGCCAAGGTGTTGTCACCGATACTGGCATACCACTGGTCTGTCGGTAGTTGACTGATCATCAACGTGGACGCACTGCCGTGCCTATCATCCATGATCTCCATCAGATCGTTACGGTGGGCCGGTTTCAGTGGCTCCAGCCCCCAGTCGTCAATGACCAGTAACTGGATCTTGGTCAGCTGCTTGAGCTGTTTGTGGTAAGTGCCATCGGCCTTGGCCTGGGTCAGTTCCAACAACAGCCGTGAGAGGCGGTAGTAGCGGACGCTGTAGCCATGTAGACAGGCATTATGCCCCAGGGCGCAAGCAAGGTAGGTCTTGCCGCTTCCGCAAGGCCCGGTAACCAGCAGGTTCTGGGCGCGATTGATCCAGTCACTCTGTGCCAACTGGGCGATCTGTGACTGAGTGATATTTCGTGGGTGCTGGTAGTCGGTCTCCTGCACGCTGGCCCTGAGCTTGAACTTCGCCTGGCGGATGAGTCGTTCTTGTTTACGTTGATCTCGGCTGAGGCTCTCCTGGTCAAGCAACAGATCAAACCGCTCAATAAAGGGCAGTCCTTCATAGGTGCCGACCTGTTCCATCTGGGTTTGCAGGGCATTGGCCATGCCACTAAGTTTGAGCTGACGTAACTGTGTGAGTGTTTGTGTTGTCATCGCTGTTTTCTCCGGGTTAATGGAAGTTTTGGGGGCCACGGATATTTTCGTGGTTCTGGGGTAACTCAACCTGCAGGTCGAGCTGTTCGGGGAGCTTGTCGCGGTTGCTTTGCAGGATCGATTTGACCTGCTTCAGCCGTAGCAGCCCTTCGTGGTTGGCGATGTTGCAGGCCGCATTAAGCCGTTCAATCGGATAGTCTCGGTTGAGGTTCAGCAATCCAAGACAGACCCGGTAGGCCTGTTCAGGATGCGCCTTGGAGGTGAGCTGGGTATCTACCCAGGTAAGCACTGCGGGACCGACATCTTTGGCCCAGTTTTTCAATCGCCCGGGGGTCCACTGTTGATGTTTCTGGTGGCGCTTGGGCATGTGGGTCGCCTCGGTGGTCGTTCCGGGTCGATGTTTGCGTGGGTGAGACGCCACTTGGCGCTGTTGGAAGTAGAGCGTAACCAGAGTATCGCTGGCGTGCAGTTCCAACGACTCGCCGACATACTGATGGGGGACCGAGTAGTGGTGCTGCTGGTGTTGTACGTGATAGTCGATATTGACCTTCACTGGCTTGATTTCGACATACCGATAGGGGTTTGCCGGCAAAGGTTTCAATGCAGGTTTGTCGAGCTGTTCGAAGGCCTGTAGACGGTTACCCGGCAACTGCTTGAATGGTTTCTGGTTCAGGTCATCAAGCAAGGCACGAATGCATTGATTCACCTCTGCCAGCGAGAAAAAGCTGTGGCGACGCAGGCGGGCCAGTATCCAACGCTCGACAATCTGAACGCCTACCTCTGCCTTGGACTTGCACCCCAAGGGCAGGCTTTGCGCTCTTTGGGTTTGTAAGGGCGTGCTGGCACCACTGCCACTTGGTAGTGTTCAGCCAGTTGTTGGTAACTTGCGTTGAGATCCGGATCGTAGCGGCAGGCCTTACTGACACCACTGCGTAGATTGTCGGGGATCACCATTTCGCTACAGCCACCGAAGAACTCAAACATCCGTACATGACTGCCCAGCCAGTCGGGCAGCGACTGTGTCAGGGTAGCCTCGGCATAGGTGTAATTGGAGGCGCCAAGTACGCCGACAAACACTTGGGCATCACGTATCTCACCGGTACTGGCATTGATGATCGGAATGGTTGGCCCGCAATAATCCACAAAACACTTCTCACCCGCCTTGTGGATCTGTCGCATAGACCGCTTCTGCTGACCATTCCAGTGGCGATAGCGGTCACAGAACTGTGGGTAGCTGTAACAGCGGTTGGGGTACTGCTGGGTGTACTCCTCCCATAGCAACTGCTTGGTCATGCCCTTGCGCTTGAGTTCCTGATGAACCACAGACCAGTCTGGTATCTGAAAGCGGGTGGACGAGCGGGTGTCGGCAGTTGGGTAAAAGAGCTGAGCCAGTTGGTTGTCATCAAGCTCATCGGGGAGCGGCCAGGACAGACCCAACTCATTGGCCTTGATCAGCAGTTTCTGGATGGCGCCGATGCTGACCCGGGTGCTTTTTTTGATCTGCCGAATGGATAGATCAGCGGCGAATCGTAATCGTAGAATATCGCGGATTTTGCGCATTGTGATTCTCTGTGCTGCCATGGTCTCTCCCCCAAAAGTGAGAGACCGTAGCAAATAGATGAAAAAACAATGCGTTGGGAGGGATTCTGGCGCAATGTGAACAGTAATTCTGGGATGGTGAACATCGATTCTGGAAAATCCACAAAAGTGTTCACATTGAAACCAGAATCAGCGTTCACGTTCCGCCAGAATAGGTGTTCACGTTGAACCAGAATGGGTGTTCACGATGGGCCAGAATATGCAACCAGCTCCCCGCTGGCCCACAAGTTGCACTCTCATTAACGTAACGCATCGGGTCCACGGGGCAAGCTAGTACTTGGCTCCCGTGGTGAAGATTCCGGTTTCCCATCTTATGCATAGGATGAACCCAATGATGCTGGTCACCACCAAAATGCAATATTGCTGATTACAATCAGATTGTCACCGATATTGCGAATTTTTTAATATTAGGGGGAGTTATGAAAAAAACTAAAATATTTAGAGCAGTGTGTCTATTCGCCTTATCTTCAGTGGTTTCGTCTGCTAACGCGGACGTGGTCACGGAATTACTTAGTCTCGATATTGGCGGCACACCCTACGACGTGACATTCCATACCAATAGTAATGAGTCATTTAATTACCTATGGGATAGCAATGGTGATGGGGTATTTGGTGATGGCTTCTTCGCCTCTGCTCCAACATTTTGGGGTGATGCAACCGGAGCGGTCGCTGCCCGTAATGCTATCGCAGGTGCGTTAGGAACTAGTGTAGTGTCCTAAACAGATCGTATATTATCAAGAGTTGATCGTGCACGATTCACTTTTTCCAAAATTTCTTCAGCGGACTTTGTCCAGACAAAGGGTTTCGGTTCTTTATTGTTCTTACGCTGCCAGCCATGGAGAGCGAAGCGAAGGCTGGTAGTCCCCGGTAGCCGCGAGGCCGCACTGCTTACCCGGCGTGCCTTGCGCCAGAGGGGAAGCAAAGTAGGCATCCGAGCGCGGCGTCC
>JAESPE010000102.1 GCA_016756835.1 gamma proteobacterium endosymbiont of Lamellibrachia anaximandri
CTCCGGGACGGCCGGGGCACAAACAGGCTGTCGAAGGCCGAGTCGATTTTGGGGACTGGGATGTCCCAAAATCTTTCACGAGGTCGAAGACTCACTTGAACACCTCAAGCTTGCGCCCCAGACGATCCACCTCACCGTCACGGTCTTCAATGGCGTCCTCCAATGTGCGGCACTGTCTCTGCGACATACGCAGGGTCTGTTCTTTCTCGCGTAGCGCCTTCTTGATCGAATCGAGCTCCTGCCGTGTCGCCTGCAGGGCCGCAACCTCATTCATATCACGCCCTGACTGCTTACCCTGTGTCTCTGCCGCATCCAATGCTTGGCGCATCTGCTCCAGATCCTCAGACGCACGACTACGCACCATGTTGAGTTCCGTACGCAGCGCATCAACCTCATCGTTAGCGCCAAGGGACTGCACTGTCTGGATCTGTTCCACATACTCTTCCATCACCGAGCGCAGTTCATTTACCTCTTTTTTCAGACGCTTCGCCTGTCCTTCGGCTTGATCCCGCGCCTCTTCCACCGACTCTTTCTGCTGACGCATCTGCTCCATTTGATCGAGCAGTGTGTCAGCCACCTCAGAGTCTTCGGCTGTGCCTTTGTTTTCCACCAGTTCTGAGTGCAACTGATCATTCTCACCCATCAAAGCATCGAATTGATCCCGCAGATCCGTTAGCTGTTTGGCAAGGGTGTCGCGTTCGCCTTCAATGGCAATCTTTTCATTGGTGAGTCCCTCAAAATCCTCTTCGAGCATCTCTACTGCCGTCTCCTGAACCTGCCGTTCCCGTTTCAGGAAATCAACCTGCTGCGCCTGCTGTTCCGCATCTCTGCGCCGCTTCTCCTCTTTCCCGAGAGCCGCGCGCAACTTTTGGATCTCGGATTCCACATCATCTTCAAACTCAGCCTCCATCTCCAGCTGCACTTCACGCAATCCGTCGACAGTTCGCTGTAGCTCTGTGATCCGTTCCTGTGCCTGAGCCAGCGCCTCACTATCCCTGTCTTCTCCGGCAGCCCTGGCTGCTGTCGCCTGCTCAAGACCCTCTTTGGCCTCATCAAGCTGCTGCTGCAGCGTTTCGGTCAGCAGCTCGGCACTATTTTGCGTCTGAGTGAGTTGCTCCTTCTCTTCGTTCCATGCCAGCAGTGAAGATGCCAGTGTTTCTTCCGCTTGGGCCAACTCTTCCTTTTGTGAAGCCAGCTGTTGTTGGCTTTCCGTTTCAATCGCCGCAAGCCGTTCCTCAACCACGTTTTTCTCGGTTTGCAACTGCTCCAGTGTCCGCTGCCGCTCGCTCTCTTCAGCCGCCGACTCATCCCGTAAAGCCTGTAATTCGTCCTCAATCTCTCCAGACCGATGCTGCGTATCCTCTACCGTTTTTTGCAGGACCGCAGTGGATTCCTGCTCCCGCTCCAGCTGGGCCTGCAGCCCCGACTCCGACTGCTGCAGTTTGTCCCGCTCCTCGCGATAACGAGCCACAGTCTCATCTTCCGCCTCTCTGGTTGATGCCAGATCCTGTTCCAGGGTGGCGATGCGGGTTTCTGCAAGCTCCAATGCCTGCCGCAGTTCAGCGCCAGCATCCTGCTCATCTTCGATCGTCTTCCGCAGGGCAGCCCGCTCTTCAGTCAATCCATCAACCGAGGCGGTAGCCGATTCCAACTGCTGCTGGTGATCCTCTATTTCGTTGCGGGCGTTCTCCAGGGATTGCTGCAAGGCATCCCGCTGTTCACTGTGTTGTTCAACAATTTCATCACCGGACGCCTTCGCCGCGGCAAGGTCCTGTTCCAGTGAAGCGGCTCTTGCTTCCATCCGCTCCTGAGATTCCCGAAGACCAGCCACCAACTGCCGCTCAGCTTCAAGCGCTGCTTCAAGTTCACTCTGCCGGTCGGCCAATTCACCGGCGATCTGCTCTTTCGTCTCCAGCAGCTTCTGCTTGTTCTCTATCTCACCCCGCACTTCGTCAAGGGTGTGCTGTAGCGCATCACGCTCTTCACGATACTGTGCCGCCACTTCATCACTGCTCTCCCTCGCAGTGGTAAGATCCTGTTCCAAGGTGGCCGCTCTGCTTTCCAACTGTTGCAGGCTTGCCTGGAGATCGGCTGTAGTCTGCTGCTCTGCCTCCAGCAAGTCCTGCTTGTCATTCAGATCGCCCTGAACCTCATCCAGGTGCTTCTGTAGGCTATCCCGCTCTTCAAGGTAGCGGCTCGCAGTCTCATCCACAGACAGATTCGCCGTGGCGAGATCTCCTTCAAGCGTTGCAGCCCGCGCCTCGCTGTTTTCCAGTGACTGGCGGATTTCCCCGGTTGTTCCCTGCTCAGCCTCCAGCGCACGTTCGAGTTCCAGCAGCCTGTCGCTCATGGCCTGATCCGACTCGGCTTTCGACTCCAACTGCTGCTGTTTGCCGCTGATCTCATGGCGGGCATCGTCCAGCGCCTGCTGCAGAGCAGTATGTTCTTCCTGCTGCCGGGCCGCCGTTTCATCCTCTGCCGCTTGAGCGGCAGACAGCTGCTGCTCAAGGCCGGTGGCACGGGCCTCCGCCTGCTCCAGAGATTCGCGCAGCGCTGTTGTCACACCGCGCTCTTCCTTCAGGGATGCCTTAAACTGCGCCTTTTTCTCTATCAGACGCTGGCTTGTCTCACCTGCCTGCTCCAGCGCATGTTGTTTATCAACGACATTGGCGCGAACCTGCTCCAGGGTCTGTAACAGATTATCCTGCTGTTCCTGAAAAGATGCTGCCGCCGTTTCTCCTGCCAGCTTGACGGCGGAAAGCGCTTCCTCCAGAGAGATGGCTCTCGTCTCAAGTTCACTGAACGAATGGCGCAGGATTTCAGCCTGTTCCTCAGAAACTGCCAGTGCATTTTCCAGTTCCGTCTGTTTTTCGAAAAGCTGCTGTCGTGCCGCTTCTCCATTTAAATTTTCCTGATGCCTGCCGGCAGACTCAGCCTGCGTCTGTTCCAGCTCTTCTTTCAGGGCTGCCAAAACACCCTGGCTTTGCGCATCGGCATCATCACCGGCCAAACGCACTGCGCGCAGTTCGTTTTCCAGCGTTTCGACCCGGCCTTGCGCCGCTTCAAAAGATTCACGCAGTTCATCTGCAAGTTGTTTCTGCTGTGCGGCACCGGCCTCAAGTTCTGCTTTTTGCCCCTCAAGTGAAAGAGTGGATTCTTCAGCATTCGATCTGGCCTCAGCAACTTCTTCGTACTGACGCTGTTTGTCACCCGCTTCGGCCTGCGCCTGATCCAGCTCGGTACGCAAGGAGGCCAGCTCGGCCTGTTGACCGGCTTCAGATTCCGCTGCACTCTGCTGCAGATCCGTCAAGGTCTTCTGCAGTTCAGTTCGACTCTCTTCGAGATCCTCCCGGGCGCATTTCAGCTCTGCAACCTGTTCCTGCTCCGCAGTGAGACGCGCTTCCAGTTCAGACTGCTCCCCAGCCAAGTCCTGCTGCCTCGTCTCCGCCTCCTGCTGAGAGCGCTCCAGCTGCTCAATTTTTACTGTCTGCTGGGTTGCGGTCAGTGTCTGCTCTTCCAACAGGGCATCCCTGTCGGCAAGATCCATTTTCAGACTCTCCCTGGCCTCTTCCATCTCCACCAGCAACAGCGCATGACGTTCGGCGGAACGTGCCGACTCATCCTTGACCAGCTGTAGCTCCCCGGTGAGTGATTTCAGAGCTGTCTGCCTGGCCTCATTCTGCTCAACACCAGCGTTTTTCAGGGCCTCCTGCTCACGCTGACTCTCAGACAACCGGGACGCCAAGTCATCCCGTTCACTATCCAGGGCCTGTTTTTCTTTTTCCAGCTGCTGTTTCGCCGCCTCAGCAGCAGACACCTGCTGCGTCACTTCGGCAAGCTTCTCCTCTGCCTGCTTCTGCCGCGCCAGATCGCCCGCACGTAGTTCATCCAACTCCTGTTGCAAAGTTTCCAGATGCCCGGAGAGTTCATCGCGCTCGCGAGTCAGTCTGGCCTGTTCGTCTGCCGACAGCTCCCGTAGACGATCAAGTCCCTGCTGCATGGATTGAAGTTGCCGCTCCAGCGTTGTCTGCTTGTCGACACTCTCTTCAACCCGGGCCTGAGCTACAGCCTTGGTCTCCTGCAGGACCTCTTTCGTTTCTGAAAGCTCTATCTGCAGCCCGGTCAGCTCCTCTTTCAATCGTCCTTGATCCAGGGCATTCTGTTCATCCAAGCGGCTCAATTTTCCCCGCAGGGAGGCTATCTCTTCTGCTGCCGCAGCCTGGTCATGCTCTGCACTGACCGATTCCTCCTGCAGACCACCGATCTCCTGTTCATGTGCTGTCCTGGCCTCCTGAACCTGCTGTTCCTGTTCATCCAACCGGCGGCGCGCAACCACCAACGCCTGTTTCAGCAGCTTGATTTCAGTCTGGCGACGACTAAGAACATCCTTATACTCCTGAGTCGTATCCTCCAATTGCTGCTGCATTTCGTCGGCACGTTGCTGCTCAGCGTAAAACTCTGCCATGTGGGCGTCTTCATCAGGCTGGCCGTTTTCAGACCCATTCGCCTCGACAGCTTCCCGCTTGAAGTCGATGACGTTGTCGACTTTTTCCCCAGCAACGTGAATACCGGCAAGCGGAGCCACTACATCCCATGCCTGATCCAGCACGTAGACCTCAAAACCTCTCTCCACCAATAGATAAGCCGCGGTGGCAGCCTGTCCCACTTCAGCGCCATGGACGACATACTCTCTGTCATTAGCCAGACTGGAGGCCTGGAAGCGTAGCGAGAAGAAGGGCATGTTCAGACTTTCGGGCAGATGCCCCGCCTCGTACTCCTCCGGTGGACGTACATCCAACCAGAGCGCGCCGTCCTTGACTCTGGCTTTAGCCTTTTTATATTTGAGTGTTCTGGAGAGGGGGCTCTTTACCAGATCAACGAAGTCCGCCTTGCTGAGTCGTACCAGCACACCATCGGTAACCATGGTAACAGTGCTGCTACGCGGGGTGTCGGAGATGAGCGCCTCTTCGCCAAAACTGTCACCGGCACGAAGTTGCGCCAATTCCACAGGTGGCCTGTCCTGCTCGGGCTGGCGCGCCACACTGCAACGACCACTGCTGATCAGATAGTAGTAATCCCCCTCTTCCCCCTGCCGAATAATGACATCGCCGGTGGTGACTGAAACCTCTTCCATGCGCATCATGACGCGCTGAAGATTGGCGGGAGGTATCTGTTGAAAAATGGAGGATTGCAGCAGCAGGGTCATCCAGTCCCCACTACTCTGCTCCTTGATATCATTGACTTCGTAACTTGCCTTCTGACTCCGCGCCAACATGTCGCTTAGCATTCGGCTGTCGATGCGAACGAAGGTGGTCACACCCTTCGCCCTGGCGGAATGCTTGCGGGGGAGCTGATGAGCCAAGGCAAAACGAGCCGTCTGGGTACCACTGGCGACAGAATCAACCTCCCGTTTGCCGGACAGCAGTCCAACGCTGCCGGATAGCAGGTAGACATTCTGATGATCCGTATCACCCTCGTGAAAGAGATATTCACCTTTCACCGCCTTCTCAACCACGATCCGGCTCAGCAGCTGGCCGAGTTGCTCGTCCGACAAGGTATTCAGGGGGACCAGATTTTTCAGCAGGGCATCATCTTTTTGTGTTTTCGCCACCGCCATGCATTCGCCTCTAGGAGTTAAGTTCCTGTTCCGTTTATATTTACTATGCTAGATAGCGGCAAGATACAGAAAAGCTGAATAAGAAGGGGAACCCTATACCTATCAAAGGTTGATCCGCTTTGCATAAGGTATCGTAACGGGTCACAGTTCTGAAAACTGGCCAGCAAAAACAGTCTTTTCATTCCTGGAACTAAACGTAACGTGCGAAAAAAAAAGACAACGGGAGGCGTAGTTGCCGCAGGACATCAGGAAACTGCCAACGCAGCCCTACAGATCCTGCAGGAGGGGGGCAACGCATTTGATGCCGCCATTGCGGCCATGTTTACCGCCTGTGTGGCGGAACCAGTACTTGCGTCGCTCGGTGGCGGCGGTTTCCTTACCGCCCGCCCGGTGAATGCCGACCCGTTGGTCTACGATTTTTTCGCCCACACACCTTCTCGAAAGCAGCCTGAAGCCGCCACCAATCTTCATCCCATTGTGGCTGATTTCGGAAACGCCAGCCAGACTTTTCATATCGGCATGGGTTCCATCGCCACACCCGGATTCATCAAAGGGGTATTTGCGATACATCGGGAACGCTGCAGCATGCCGCTAAAACTGCTGGCAATGCCGGCCATAAATGCTGCAACCAGAGGCGTCAGGATCAATCCGTTCCAGCATCTGATCTCCGGAATCGTGCAGCCGATTCTCCGATCCAGCAATGCCGCATTTCAGTTGCACAGATCAACCATCAGCTCCGACCAGCTCGCGCAGGTGGGTGAGACGCGCAAACAACCTGAGATGGCAGCTTTTTTCGAACATCTTTGCCGGGAAGGGGAAGCACTTTTCTATCTTGGAGAGGTGGGTCAACAACTGACCGATACCTGCCGGGAGTCGGGAGGACACTTGCGCCCACACGACTTAAAACAGTATCAGGCTGTAAAACGTAAACCACTTGAGCGACGCTACCGGCAGGCGCGCATCCTTACCAATCCAACACCAGCCCTTGGCGGCACACTGATCGCTTTCACTCTCGCATTATTGGAATCACACTCCCTGGACAATCATTTGCCGGGGGGGTGCAGATCATCTGAGAAGAGTGATCCAGGCTATCTGCCTGACACAGCATCTGCGCACAACACAAAGCAGGAAGATAGAAAAACTGCTGAATGAAGATGTTCTACGAGAGTACCGGCAACGACTTCATAAAGGCGGCATCTGCTCTCGGGGCACGACCCAAATCAGTATTTTGGACCGACAGGACAATCTGGCAAGCATGACCCTATCCAATGGCGAGGGGTCGGGTTATGTCATTCCCGGCACCGGCATCATGATGAACAATATGTTAGGGGAAGAGGACATCAATCCCTGTGGATTTCACAACTGGCCTGAAGATGAACGCATCGCTTCCATGATGTCCCCGACGCTGGCATTCCTTGATCAAGGAAGAATCGTTGTAACGGGATCCGGTGGTTCAAACCGGATTCGCAGTGCAATCCTCCAAGTGCTATCCAATCTGATCGATTTCAACATGCCACTGCAACAGGCCGTCGCTTTCCCGCGCATCCATTTTGAAGAAGGGCTGCTCAGCATGGAGCCTGGGGTAGACCAGAGTGTCTCCAGCCGTCTTGCCACGGAATTCCCGCAGCAGCGGCAATGGGATAGTAAAAGCCTCTTCTTTGGCGGCGCCCATACGGTAATGCTGGAGGCAAATGGCGGACTCATAGGAGCAGGAGATGAGCGGCGCGGCGGCGTCTGGCTCTCTACCGAGACAGTTTAAGGCCCGGGGACCGAAGTCAAACTTGATGGCCATAACAGCACTGAAAGCCCCGTTGCTTCAGTCAAATTTGGCTCCAGCCCCCTATGAAATCACTATAAGATCATCAAAAAACCGGTCGTTTCAATTGCCCAGCAGCGCCGATTTCAAACTACTGGTCACGGGTGAGGCACCCAACCAGACACTCATCAGTGCCTGATTAAAATCAGCGCCGGGAATTATCCCTTTTTGTTCACCTCGAACGGTCACTCTGGTTCCGACACTTGGCAGGTAATCGAGCAATACCACATCTCCTTCGTGCAGCGTATCGAACATCGCATTGAAATTATCGAGGCGCTTGCGCAACACCTTCATTTCATCCGAACTTCGATTGTCAGAAAAACCTTCGTCCCATCCGGAACGCATTTTCTCCTTTTCAACCTCAGAATAGACAAAATGCATCAGCACTCTTTTGGTTACATCTGCATTAATGATTTTTTCCGCATCCCCTGTCTTTTCCGGCATATAGAGTGCGGCAACATAAATGGAGAAGAAGAACTTTTTCCTGATTCCTGCACCATTCAGCTGCAATGTTTCATTACTGCCATCCACATTTACCTGCTCGGGAAGCGTGACTCCTCCCACATCTTTTGACCATGCATCAGTTACTGACAGCAATAAAACGAATAAGCTAAAAAGTAATTTCACAATCGTATCTCCCATGAAAACAGATTGATGTTAATGGCGAAAAAACAAAAAACGAGAAAAAATTAAAGTTTTACAAATAAATAGCGCTACAATTCATGATTGAATCCGTACTATTTATTAATACATTACTATCCCGTAAATAATTATGTGCTATTTTATTCTCGAATAGCCAGTCCACCCAGGAGTTTTTCAATGGTCGCAAAGAAGAAAGTTGCAAAGAAAACCACCAAAAAGGCTGCAAAGAAAAAGGTTGTCGCTAAAAAAGCGGCGGCGGTAGCAGCACCTCGTCTGAAAGCCATCACCACCAAACAGACCAAAACCCAGATTATTACCTCAATTGCAGAGGACACCGGCCTCACTCGCAATGAGGTAGCCGCAGTATTCGGCTCCATGAGCAGCCTGCTCACCCGTCATCTGCAACGCCGTGGCTCCGGTGAGTTCACAATTCCAGACACTGGAGTAAAGGTACGCCGGGTTGTAAAACCACGCACCAAGGCACGCATGGGCCGCAATCCAGCAACGGGCGAATCGATCAAAATCGCAGCAAAACCTGCTCGCAAAGTTGTAAAGATCTCTGCGCTCAAAGCCCTCAAAGAGCGGATCGACTAAAAGCTTCTGCCGCTATCGTTGCTGACGATAGCGGCACTTCATTCATCACCCCGCCAGCAAGATCTTCGCCATAAACCAAACACCTCGCTGCTTTAGTTTGGCTGACATCCACAACGAACATCCATTCCACTTCCAGAAAACCTGGCAGCAGTTGCTTCCAAGTTATCATTGCGATTTCTATACCGATTGCTCTAAAACTCTCTACTACGAATGATCTTTTTGTATGGCGCTTCTGTCTCTGGTGGCATTCAAGAGATTCTTCTGCAGATCATCGAGAGCAACCTGTAAAATTGCTGGATTCTCTTCAGTTATCTGCTTGTTTATTAAGTTTCATAAAGGTTCTTTTTCGCTAGTACGCAGTGATTAATCGGTCTAACAGACGAGCATGGCAAAGCGGCAAAGCATTCAGATTGCGATATGCGAGTATGGAAATTTCAAGGGAGATGTGAAATTGACATAAGGACCTGCAATGCAAGCCCTAGCAAACAGGAAGAGTTTGCCGGTTCCGCTGCGATTGAACCGGCCTACTTCAACTGAGTAAACTAGCCATCACTTCTACAAAATATGTCAATTGGAGGTCAAGCGAACGTAGAGCAGTGGCAGCTCTTTCGGCAGGTCGGAGGGTTGCCGGATCAGCACAAAATTTCCCTGTCCGAAGAGATGAGGAAGATAATCACCCGCCTGTTTATCGATGGTAATACAGAAGGGATGCAAACCTGCTTTACGCGCTTCCAATACAGCCATGCGGGTATCTTCAGCGCCAAACCGACCCTCGTATTTATCCAGGTCATTGGGTTTGCCGTCTGTAAGAATCAATAACAGCCGCCGTTCCGAAGACTGTGTTTCGAGCAGCTTCGTGCTCTGACGAATCGCCGCACCAAGCCGAGTATAGTAACCCGGCTTGATGGCATTGATTCGACCACGCACATTGGCGCTGTAGTTTTCATCAAAGGTCTTCAACTGGTGGAAACGGATAGGATCACGCTTGCGGGATGAGAATCCATACATCGCAAAACGATCTCCGGTGGCGGCAAGGCTTTCAGCGAATAGGAATAGACTGTCGCGAATGACATCGATCACACGGGCATGGTTATTCACCCAAGTATCGGTGGAGAGAGAAAGGTCGGCCAACAGCAGACAGGAGAGATCGCGGGAACCAACACGCAAACTTCGGTATAACCCGTCACTGGTAGAGGCCTGCCCAACCTCCCGGTCGGTGGAGAAACGCAGGTAGGCATCCAGGTCGATCTCGCTGCCCTCCTGCTGATTTCGAAACCAGATGCGTGCCGGTGCGAGCTGTTGAAACTGGGCACGCAGTTTTCTTGCGGTTCGTCGCAAATTGTCCGGCAACGCCATCGGCTCTGCATTTGCCGCAATCATGGGAACCACGCGACAGAGATCAGGCAACAGCTGCCCTTTTTTATAGTCCCACTCTGGCAGCAGAATCCCTTCGTTCAATATCAGATCGTCTTCAGACGCAGCGGGAAGATCGAGATCGAAACGCAGTTTGCTGGTGGACGCCTTGGCATCACGACTGACGCTCATTACATCCATATCTTTAGCCGCATCTGCCGCACTATCCAAATCGTCATTCTCTTCAGAGCTACGATCCAGATTGAGAAAATCCCCCCAGGTGAAGATAGTCTCCATACGGATGGTGATCAGCCCGCGATCCTTGCCTTTGAGCTTTTCAGCCCGCTCGCCCTGTCGCCGTTCCTCTTCTTCCAAATCCTTGATATCACCCCGTCCGGCAGCACCTGGATCTTCATTGTCATTGGCCTTATCGGCCGCAACAATTGGGGGAAAGGGATGTAACCAGAGCGGGACAGGCTGGGGAGGACGTTTGGCCTGGGGGAGTCTCTCCACACTACCCGGTTCGATCAGCGCCTGACGTATCACGACCTCTTGCGCTGTTTCGGCAACGAGCCGCCTGTCGGGATGAATCCGCTGTTCCAGATGCGCCTCAACCAACCGCAGATAGCGTGCGCGCAAGCCGGGATAACGCGCCAGAGTTTCCGCCGTCAGACGCTGATTTTTGCTGAACCAGGGCTCCTCTTCCTGATGCTCACCCACGGCCAAGGCCGCCAGCCAGATGTAAAGATCGCGATTGAGACTGGTTGATGGAAAATAGTCGATCACAGCCGGCAGGTGCAGGGAATTTTCATCCCGCCAGGCGAGTTCCACGCGTTTACTGTCACCTGCGATACGGTGCAGCAGACTGCGCCGCGCACCGTGTTCACTGGCGTGGGCTGTTTCAACCTGCAGGCCACCATCACCGCCGAGAGCACGGAAGAGAATTCCGACGGTGGTGTGGATCTCATTCAATCTCACTGCCGCTTCCGGATGACGGGTCTGCGCCATCCGGGTAATCAAACGATGCCAGAGTTCACCAACTTTCTCTTCCACTTATGAGACTTCCTGAAGGTTGGTATCTGACGAGCCGGTTTCTGAAGTTGCCGGACGACCTGTCGCGACCTGGATAGCCGCTTCATCCGTCACCCAATGCAGCAGGGTTTTCTGACGCTGTGGCGCCTGAACCTGCTCACAGGCGGAGATGCACTGAGCACACTCGGTGCAGGTAAACATACGCCGTTTGATGGTGCGCGGTTTCAGGCGCATTGGACAGATGTTGTCACATGCGTTGTTGCAGTCGCCGCAGAGTCGCGCGCGGTTTCTGTCAAACCCCACCACCATGCCGCGATCATTGGCCATCCAGGCAAGACTCTGAAAAAGCCCGATGGCACAGCCGAAACGGCAAAAGAGATGGCGTGCAAACATGAACTCTATAAACAGCAACAGGGTAGCGACACCAATGAATCGCGCCTGATTTGGCGTCAGAGAGCCATGCCATAGATTGTGGTAAATCTCTGACGGCGGCAACAGGTAGGTCAGTAATACCACCGCCCAGAGGAAGGCAAAACCGAGTGCCGCAAGCCAGGTCAGCGGCCAGAACTTTTTCTCGGGTTTGATGACCGCCCCATCCGGCTGCAGTTCCGGCTGCGGACTCTTTTCCCAGATAGACTGTTTACCGCTGGCACGGAACATCAGGCGATTGATGGTCTCGACCACCGAGAAATGGGGGCAGAGCCAGCCGCAGTAGAGACGACCATAGCGGAGGGCGATCCAGATAAGCCCGCCACCAATCAACAGCAGTGGAACAAAGCCCCGGATCAGGATATTGAAACCCGCTTCGAGACCACTGATCTCGCCGGCAATCAGCGCATCCAGTCCAAGGGTCCAGTGCATGCCAAGAAAAAAGAAGTGGTTCAGGTTCAAATCGAAGCGAAACAGATTGAGAGGCGGCGCGAGTACAAACAGGATAAAAAAACCCGCCTGAAACCAGAAACGCAGGCGCTGACGCTCAACGCGCATACTTTCTGCCGATCAGTGGATATCGGTATTGCTGCCCGGACATCGCCTTGATCAACGCCATCAGACCAGGAATCAGAAACAGGGGTACGACCGCGATGAAGTAGACCTCAAAGGTTATCAGCGCGGCGATGGAGCCATAACCGCCAAGGGCCAGGATCAACAGATTGGCGGCGACAAAGATGCTGCTGCTGATGCAGGCCCCGATAAACGCCTGAGGCAGATGGTTGCGCACCAGATCGAATTCACTGTTGCGATGACGATACCTGAGCCAGGCCAGCCCAATCAGCGGCAGCAGGGGAAAAAGCAGATTCAGCAGATAGAGTCCTTGGCTGATGATTGCCAGTGGCTTAGCCTGATTGTCATCACTCATTTGGACGATTCCTATATTCCAAAAGTAATGTCGACAACTTCCATCAATGCAGCTGCTGTCTCTTCATCGTCGGTCAGGGGCTCGACCAGCGCGGCCCGACAGGCCTCGACCGGGTCGTATCCACCCAGAATCAGGGTCGCCGTGTAGACCAGCAGACGGGTGGAAGCCGCCTCTTCAAGGTCGTGATCCTTGAGTGACCTCAGTGCATTGGCCAGGGTGACCAGGCGCTTTGCCAACGCCTCATCTGCCCCGGTTTCTCCGATCAAAACTTCCTGTTCCAGTTCAGCTTCCGGAAAATCGAAACTGGCCGCCAGGAAGCGCTGCCGGGTACTCGGCTTCATGCCTTTCAGCAGATTCTGATAACCTGGGTTATAGGAGACCACCAACATAAACTCTGCTGGCGCATGCAGGGTCTCACCCGTCCGCTCGATGGGCAGAATACGCCGATCATCGGTAAGCGGGTGCAACACAACCGTGGTGTCCTTGCGCGCCTCGACCACCTCGTCCAGATAGCATATCGCCCCTTCACGCACCGCCCGGGTCAGGGGTCCGTCACTCCAGAAGGTGCCGCTGTCGCCAATCAAATGGCGTCCAACCAGGTCTGCTGCAGTAAGATCGTCGTGGCAGGCCACTGTGTAGACGGATCGCCCCAGTTTAGCCGCCATGTAGTTGATGAAACGGGTCTTTCCACATCCTGTCGGGCCTTTGATCAGCATCGGCAGTTGATGTTTGTAAGCGTGTTCAAAAAGCGCTATCTCGTTGCCCTGGGGTTTGTAAAATGGCAGCTCAGTCAATGTGGTTCAACCTGTTGAGTAAGAGAGGTAAAAAGCCGTGCCTATCAAAATACCTGGAATAAACAGCCAGATAAAGACGGGCCAGTGCCAGATTCCGCGTACCGCGCCCAACCCCATGAAGTAGTATCCCACCAGCTGCCCTTTGATCAAGGCAAGAAACAGCACCGCCAGCGCCACCTCCAGTCCGCTCCAGCCCATCTGGCCAATCATAAAGGTGACGAAACTGAAAAACATGAGGAAAAGATAGACCCAGGTGCAGGGACGGATACCAAATTTTGTTTGTCTGCTCATCGTTCCATCACCGCATCACATAAACCAGGGGAAAGAGGATCAACCAGAGCAGATCCACCATGTGCCAGTATGAGGCACCGGTCTCCACTCCCGTGTGTTCTGCGGCAGAGTAGCCGCCTTTTTGCGCCTTAATCGCCACGGCGGCCAAAATCACCATACCCATGATCACATGCATAAAATGAAAAAAGGTCAGGGAGATATAGAACATGTAGAAGGTATTGGTGCTGAGGTTGATCCCCTCGCCGAGGTGGTGCGAATACTCACCCCCTTTGACCACCAGAAACACCACGCCCATTACCAGCGCGGCAAGCAGCCAGCGAACACAGTGCTGACTGTTCCCTTCTCTGATTGCGCTGACGGCACGCACCACAAAGTAGGAGCTGGTGATCAGTGCAAATGTGTTGATCAGCGCGGCCTGCCTGTCCAGGTTTTGTTGAAACTCATTGAAGAGTTCAACATTGTTCATTCGGGTAAAGGCATAAGCGGAAAAGCAAGTGAGTCTTCGACCTCGTGAAAGATTTTGGGACATCCCAGTCCCCAAAATCGACTCGGCCTTCGACAGCCTGTTTGTGCCCCGGCCGTCCCGGTCACTGGCACTACGCGACAACCTCGCAAGCT
>JAESPE010000103.1 GCA_016756835.1 gamma proteobacterium endosymbiont of Lamellibrachia anaximandri
CTTTGAACACAAACATTTTACCATGCGTGAGGCCTTCTTTCTTTTATATTCAGTTGGTTACACGATATATATTGCTAATTTTGAACTCCGAAACTTGAGTTGTAAAAAACAAAATCCCTACAACCAAGGAAAAAATGTTAATAGTAAAACGTCTTTCAATTATTGGAAAATGGTCAATGGCAGATGTATTTGTAATTTCTGTCATGGCAGCTACTGTAAAACTTGGGGCTTTTGCCAGCGTGCAAATCCACTCGGGTCTTTTTGTATTTGGTTTTGGAGTAATCATGAGTATGGTTTTAGTCCATAGGCAGTTGTCAGGATATGAATTATTGCCAAAGAAAGAATAATTTAACTTGCTAATTCTTACGAAAAATAGTTCAAATGTGGGAAATATTACACAAGTTAAGAATGTCGCAGAATGCTAATTAATAAGGCATACACTATAGAGATCTGTATAAAATACGGTTAGATCATATACCATTGGCTCCAATGCTGGAGAGAATCCATGAAAAACATCATCCATTCCGTGGTGCTATTGTCCCTCCTCGCAGTGTGCATCCCTGAAGTATCAGCCAGCCCCCCGCCAGCCTATGAGGGGAGAGGACTCTATGTATCCTACTGCCAGTTGTGTCATGGGACGGGTGGCAAGGGAGATGGTCCTCTGGCAAAGGCGATGAAGATCAGTCCGGCGGATCTGACCACCACGGTACGTTCCAGGAGCGATACCATCCTCATGAAGATCATCACCGGGGAGGGTCGGCAGACCATAACGGGCCGGGACCGTCACAATCTGCTTAGTGATGCGATGCCGGAATGGAAGGATATATTCAGCGAGTCCCAGGTCAAGGCATTGATCGCATACCTTCGCTTTCTGGGCAACACCAAGCATGATCTGATGGGGGATCCCATGGTAGGCCTGCTACTCTATCAGAAATATTGCAAGGTTTGTCACGGTGTGGAGGGCGATGGTGATGGCATCATGACAAAACTCATGGGAATTATGCCGATGGATCATACCAATCCCAACGAGACCAACCCTCTCGATAATAAGGAACTGGTCAGTAGTATCCTTGATGGTAAAGGGCGGTTTATGCCTGCTTGGCGCGGCATCCTCAGCCAGGGTGATGTCGAGGCGCTTGTCAGTTATATTCGACTGCTCACTCACTGATTACGAATGGATCAGTGCTTTCGTTTTGATCTATGTGCTTAGAGATAATTAGAGATAAGGTGATGTTGTCAGTTGGCGCCGCGCCCTGAGGCAATGAGGCGCAAGTTCACTACTGTAATGCCAATTCGTGCCGAGGTGAGTAACCAAGTCCACTCCGGTTTCGCATGTCCAGCGTGCTTCGTTGTCACCAGCGCACACTACCCTGGATTCTGCGCTGTATTTATTGGGCGATTTATTCCCGCCACCAACAGCCTTCCTCCACTTGGGCTAAGCTTCAATTGAAAGGTAACTGCCTTGAGTGGAGGTTCGCACCATGACGACACCCATCACTTCCACTGGTGTGAAGATCTCAGATTCACACCAGCCACAGTCGCTGAACGTCCAGGCGCAGCGTATGCAGCTGAACGCGCAGATCGTCTCCGCGTCGGCTGAGTTCAAGTCTGACACCGCGGGCCAGCCGCAGGCGCTCTTGTTTCGTTCTGCTATCGAAAAGCTCAACGAATTGCTGCTTCCTGAGTTGGGGGAAAATGCGGTTCAACAGGCTGCAGACTCAGGTATCGATTTTTCGCCGGAGGCCACGGCGGAACGTATTGTCGGTTTTGCCACCGGTTTTCTCCCTGCCTTTCTTGACACTCATGCAAATGAGGATCCTCAGGCGGCATTGGATGAGTTCATGCAAATCATTCGTGATGCAATCGAGCAGGGCTTTTCCGAGGCGCGGGAGATTCTTGATGGCCTGAGTGTGTTGGAAGGGGATATCGCTGCCAATATCGATACCACTTTTGAGCTTGTGCTTGAAGGGTTGGAGCGATTTGAGATCGAGATGGCACCTGAAGATCTCTGACAACTTTCTCGATCGAAGCGGTGTAGGCGGGTTTAAGCGCGGTGGAACCGAAATCCTCTGGTGGCATGTCAAATACAGCACGCCCGATTCGCGCGCTTGATCGGACCTACACCTTCCTTCCAAATCAAAATATACTCTGCGGACTTTGCGCTTTTCAGCCTGTCCCGCCATTCAACCACTGTGTCTAAAAAATGCCCCAACGAATCGAACAATTGAAAAACTGGCTCTCTTCCTTGCCGGAAATTGAAAGTTATACTTTCGAACCAGCCTCTGGCGATGCCAGTTTTCGCCGCTACTTTCGTATCGAAACCGGTGACAAGAGCTATATTGCTATGGATGCCCCACCGGAGAAAGAGGATACCAAACCGTTTATCCGGATGGCAGAGGCCCTTGAGTCGATTGGGCTCAAGGTGCCCCATATTTTTGCTCGCAATCAGGCGGAGGGTTTTCTGCTGTTGAGTGATTTGGGTAAGACCCTCTATCTTGACCGTCTTGATGAGACGAATGTGGATCGACTCTATGGCGACGCTCTGGGGGCGTTGGTGGTGATTCAGGCCTGTGGCCCCGTCGAGGGGCTTCCGGACTATGATCGAACGCTGCTGCTGCAGGAGATGGAACTGTTTCGTGAATGGCTGTTGGAGCGGCATCACGCTCTTAACCTTACTGCCGATGAGCACTCCATGTTGGATGTCACCTTTGATTTTCTGGCCGGCAATGCGCTGGATCAGCCACAAGTCTGTGTACACCGCGATTACCACTCCCGCAATCTGATGGTGACGGATCAGTCGAACCCAGGCATTATCGATTTTCAGGACGCAGTGCTTGGGCCGGTGACCTACGATCTGGTTTCACTGCTGCGGGACTGTTATATCCATTGGCCCAAGGCCCGCATCGAGGCTTGGGTGATGGGTTACCATGAGCTGGCGGTGCAGTCAGGCGTTTTACGCAGTGAGCATGAGGATCAATTCCTGCGCTGGTTTGATCTGATGGGGGTGCAGCGTCATCTGAAGGCCAGCGGGATCTTTGCGCGTCTCAACATTCGTGACGGTAAACCCGGCTATCTGCAGGATATTCCGCGCACGCTCAACTATATTCTTGAAGTGGCACCTGACTATCCTGAGTTGGAGGGGCTGGCAAAGCTGATCCACAGGATTATCTGATTACCAGGAGGTCTGTACGGGAGTGGAGCCTCACACATTTTGTTAATCTCCTTACAGGCTGTGATGAACTGACTCTGCACCGGCAGGGTTCCAAGCCGAATCGATTATGGATCTGCGCAGATTACTATCTCTTCTGGCCGCACTCATGTGGTGTGGCGATGCTCTGTCGGATGCACAGGGCTTTGCCTCGCTATTCGGTAGCAAACCTGTTTGTGCCGCCAATGAGACCAAGGGTATGCGGCTTGCCGCTCCCTTTCCCTCACTTCCTGAGCTGAACCGGCCCGTAGCCATGCTGATGGCGCCCGGGGACGATTCCAACTGGTATCTGGTGCAGCAGCCGGGACAGGTTGTCCGCTTTGATAACAGTTCCCAAGCCAGCCGTGTGATAGCGTTTGTCGATATCAGTGAGCGGGTGGCTGGCGGCAGAAATGGCGGTGATGAACGGGGGCTGTTGGGTATGGCCTTTCACCCCGATTATTCCCGCAACGGTTATCTCTACCTCTCCTATACCGGCAGGGACAAGCGGAAGGGGCTGGTTTCCCGGATCTCCCGCTTTCAGTTGAGACCTGGCGCAGGAATGGTCGATTCCGCGTCTGAGCGGATTCTTCTCTCGGTTTCCCAACCCTACAGCAATCACAACGGCGGGCAGATTGCCTTCGGGCCAGAGGGTTATCTCTATTTCGGTCTGGGGGATGGCGGGGCAGGTGGCGACCCGCATGGCAATGGTCAGAATGTCGGGACACTGCTGGGTGCGATGCTGCGGATCGATCTGGGTGACGGCAGTTCAGGGCGTTACGCCATTCCAACGGACAACCCCTTTGCGGCAGGCAGCGGCCGGGAAGAGATCTTTGCCTGGGGTCTGCGCAACCCATGGCGCTGGAGTTTCGACCGGGAGAGCGGTGATCTGTGGGTCGGGGATGTGGGACAGAGCCGTTATGAGGAGATCAACCAACTGGTCAAGGGCGGCAACTATGGCTGGAACAGAATGGAAGGCGATCACTGCTTTGAACCTGCCACGGATTGCCGGGTAAAGGATCTGAAGATGCCGGTAGAGGCGTATGGCCGAAACGACGGGATTGCGGTTACCGGAGGGTATGTCTATCGGGGCCGCAGGATAACGGAACTGCAGGGAAAGTATCTCTATGCCGACTACGGTTCCGGTAGGATCTGGCAACTTTCGGCCAGCGATGAAACGGGTTATGTGAGTTCGGAGTTATTCAAGACTGATTTGAATATCAGCAGCTTTGCCGAGGCACACGACGGCGAGCTTTTTGTCCTGGGACTGGGCGGGGAGATCTGCAAGATTGTCAATGTACGGGAAAAGTGACTGCCGTTACCCTGGATGAACGATAATCGATACGCCCTTATCCCTTCAGCCTGTACTCAATCTCAGGGAGCATGCGTTTCACACAGTTTTCACCCTCCTTGATCGCCTCTTTTCCCCGGTGAAATTCCAGTAGTTCGATATGGGACAGCCTGGGTGAGAGCATGATGTCCGGTGGGTCGCCGGCCATGCGGCTGCGGGTGATTCGATCCTGGGTGATATTGATGGAGCCGGCGATGGCGTCAAACAGACTGGGCGCCGGGTCTTTGCTGGGAAAGAGGGTGTCCGAGTAGGCGCGGATGCTGCGGGAGACACTGTCGAGCAGACCTTCATCCTCCGGTGGCTCCTCAGTGGTTTTTTCTCTCTGATGCTTGCCCAGGATGTCGCCATTCAGATTGACTGCAATCACGATATCTGCGCCGAGGGCGCGGCAGATAGAGACCGGCACAGGGTTCACCAGTCCCCCATCCACCAGCCAGCTGCCCTGATGCCGCACAGGCGGGAACAGGCCCGGCAGTGAAATCGATGCACGGACTGCATTGAGGGTGAGGCCTTCAGTGAACCAGACTTCACGGCCGCTCTTCAGGTCGGTGGAGACAGAGGCGAAGGTCTTGGGCAACTGTCCGATCTGCATCGTTTCATCGCAGACGCACTCGTCGAGAAAAGCGTGAAACCGTTCGGCATTGACAAAGCCGTTGAGAGAGAGATTAAGCTCAAAGAAGCGGGTGACCGTTCGCTTGGAGAGTGACCTGACCCAGGTTTCGAGTGCCTCCAGATTGCCGGCGGCATGGGATGCTCCGACAATAGAACCGATGGAACAGCCACAGATGATGTCAGGCTCGATGCCGTTTTTTGCCAGCTCCTTGATGATGCCGATATGTGCCCAGCCCCGTGAAGAGCCGCTGCCCAAGGCCAGACCAATGGTTTCTTTTGCCTTATCCATCTTGTTCCAGGATCAGTAACTCAATCTCTTTGGGTTTGATTCCCCGCAGCTTGCTGCGATTTAATACTCCATCGCTTGCGGTGGGGTAGTTTATTTAGTGCCCGTCCGGAAACAGATGAATAATTGTAGCCCGGATGAAGCGCAGCGGAATCCGGGGAGATAAGTGTCTGATTCATAGTCTGTTCCCGGATTACGCAAGCTCCATCCGGGCTACGGTTATTGGTTTCCGGATAGACACTATTTAATCAGAGGTTCAACGGGACACCGGCTCGACCCCCCAGATTTTCTCGGCATACTCCTTGATTGTCCTGTCACTGGAAAAGTGTCCCATCATGGCGGTATTCATCACCGCCATGCGGGTCCATATCTCCGGGTTCCGATAGCAGGCATCCGCATTGTCGCTGGTTTCTATATAGTCCTGAAAATCGGCCAGCACCAGGAACGGGTCACTGTTGAGCAGGGTCTCCGAGATGACCTTATAGCGGCTTGGATTGGTCGGTGAAAAGAAGCCGTTGCCGATCATATCCACCACCCGTTTCAGCTCCGGGTTGGTCTCATAGTAGTGGCGGGGATGATAGCCTTTCCGCTTTAGCTGCCCGATGCCATCGGTAGTCAGGCCAAAGATGAAGATATTCTCATCGCCGACCTTCTCGCGCATCTCCACATTGGCACCATCCATGGTGCCGATGGTCAGCGCGCCGTTCAGGGCCAGCTTCATATTGCCTGTGCCAGAGGCCTCCATGCCTGCCGTGGATATCTGCTGGGAGAGTTCCGCAGCCGGGATAATGTCGGAGGCGGTGGTAACATCGTAGTTCGGGATAAACAGCACCTTGAGCCGATCATTGACCGCCGGATCGTTATCGATGATGTCCGCAACATCGTTGATCAGCCGGATGATCAGTTTTGCCATGAAATAACCGGGTGCCGCCTTGCCGCCGAAGATGACGGTCCGCGGCACGAAGTCGGTATGCGGGTCGTCCAGCAGCCGATTATAGAGGGTGATCACCCGCATCACATTGAGCAGTTGGCGTTTGTATTCGTGGATGCGTTTCACCTGCACATCAAACAGCGTATGGGGATCGATCTCCTGATTGAGGTAGTGCTTCACTAGCCCGGCAAGCCGCGCTTTATTGGCCTGTTTGGCGGCACGAAAACGTTCCTGAAATGTCGTGTCGTCCGCCAGCGGAACGAGATCCTCTAGTCTGTCCAGATCCTGCACCCAGTCATGGCCGATCGCATCGCAGATCAATTTTGAGAGCGGCCGATTGGAAAGCAGCAGCCAGCGACGGGGGGTGATGCCGTTGGTGATATTGATGAGTTTGTCGGGATAGAATTCGTGAAAGTCCTTGCAGGTACTGCTTCGCAGCAGCTCGGAGTGCAGTGCAGAGACGCCATTGACCTTGTGGCTGCCGATAATCGCCAGGTGTGCCATGCGTATCCGCCGCTCCCCCTTTTCATCGAAGATAGAGAGGCGTCGTTGGATCTCGCGGTCGTCCGGGTGCAGGTTCCCCACCATCAGTAGAAAGCGCCGGTTGATTTCGTAGATGATCTGCAGATGTCGCGGCAGCAGTTTTTCGAATAGTTGTATCGGCCAGGTCTCCAGTGCTTCCGGCAACAGCGTGTGGTTGGTATAGGAGAAGACCCGGGTGGTGATGTTCCAGGCCAGCTGCCATTGCAACTTCTCCTTGTCGAGCAGGATGCGCATCAGTTCGGGGATGGCGATGGACGGGTGGGTGTCGTTGAGTTGGATGGCGACCTTATCTGGCAGCTCCTGCAGGTCATCGTGATCGATGGAGAAACGGCGCAGGATATCCTTCAGGGAAGCGCTGACGAAGAAATACTGCTGCTTCAGACGCAGTGCCTGATTTCTGGTGCTGCTGTCATCTGGATAGAGTACCTTGGAGATGTTTTCAGATTGGGTCTTCTCCTCCACTGCATGGGTGTACTCCCCCATGTTAAAACAGGCCAGGTCAAAATCCTCGTAGGCCTTGGCGCTCCAGAGACGCAGATTATTGACGGTGTCGTTGTGGTAGCCGGGGATCGGGGTGTCGTAGGCCTGGGCGACGACCACATCCCCGTCGATCCAGTCGAAATGACGGCGGCCGTCCGGGCCAAGGTACTCCATGACCCGGCCGCCAAAGCGGATTCTGTAGGAGACTTCGGGACGGGGGAACTCCCAGGGATTGCCGTGGGCAAGCCAGTTTTCCGGTAGCTCCACCTGCCGTCCATCCTCCAGTTTCTGCCGGAACATGCCGTACTCGAAACGGATGCCGTAACCGTAACCGGGAATGTTGAGCGTCGCCATGGAGTCCAGAAAACAGGCGGCCAGCCGTCCCAGTCCGCCATTGCCTAGGGCGGCGTCGTGTTCCAGGCTGCGCAACTTCTCCAGTTCGACGCCGAGTTTATGCAGCGCCTTGCTGCACTCGTCATGGATGTCCATATTGAGCAGGCTGTTGACTAGGCTGCGACCGATGAGGAACTCCATCGAAAGATAGTAGATCCGTTTGGCATCGTGACGGTAGTAGTTGCGCTGGGTCTCCATCCAGCGCTCGATGAGTCGATCCCGGACCACATGGCTGAAGGCCATCATCCAGTCGTGATCGGTGGCGGTGAAGGGATCCTTGCCAATGGTGTAGACGAGATGATTTGAGACCGAGCGCTGGATCGCCTTGGGGTCGGAGCCGAGATAGTCGTATTTGAATGCGCTTTTTTTTCCGTCGCTCATGGCGGATACCTTTATCGTTCTCCGGCGGAAGCAGTTACTCAGTATGCCAGCGCGGCGCCAGCAGGGGTATCTGTTTCAGCATCGGTAGGAGCAGTGGATAGCAGACCAAGCCCAGGGAGTCCGCACCCAGATCCCAAAGGGAGAATAGCCGATGAGGCAGGAAGTACTGAATAATCTCAATGGCCAGGCCGTAACCCAGCAGGGGCAGGAACTTTTTCCAGCCCCAGGTGGTGTTGGGAAAAGCGAAGTCGGTAAGAAAGGCGAGCACCAGAAAGGCGGTGAAATGTTCCCATTTGTCGTTTATGTCAGACACCACTGGGTAATCCAGCGTCGTGGTGGCCAGATGGGTGATGATCACCAGGGTGACTGCCAGGGCGAAACGAAAGAGTTGTGTCAGCGGCAGAGTGGCCGCTGGCAGCAGTCTCTGTTTGTTGTCAGGCTTCTTCACGAGCCACGGCGCGATAACCGATGTCGGTGCGGTAGTAGAGCCTGTCCCAGTGGATGCGCCTGGCCAATTCGTAGGCTTTTCGCTGGGCCTGCGCGACCGTATCCCCAAGCGCAGTGGCGCAGAGCACCCGTCCACCTGCAGTCACCACCTGGCCCGCCTTTTCGGCTGTTCCTGCGTGGAAGACCTTCTCCCCTTCGGTCTCGGTCTCAGGCAAGCCGGATATGGCATCACCGCCGGTATAACTGCCGGGATAACCGCCGGCGGCCAGTACCACCCCCAGTGAGACACGGGGATCCCAGGCGGTGGTTTCGGTGTCCAGTCTGCCCTCGATGGCGGCAAGACAATGGGCAACCAGATCCGACTGCATGCGCATCATGATGGGCTGGGTTTCAGGGTCTCCGAAACGGCAATTGTACTCGATCACCTTTGGTGTGCCGTCGGCTGCGATCATCAGGCCGGCGTAGAGAAAACCGGTGTAGGGCAGACCTTCCGTCGCCATACCGTGTACGGTAGGTAGGATTACCTCGTCCATGATGCGCTGATAAATCCGCTCGTCGACAACCGGGGCGGGAGAGTAGGCCCCCATGCCGCCGGTATTCAGGCCGGTATCGCCATCCCCTACGCGTTTGTGGTCCTGGCTGGTGGCCATCGGCAGGACGTGTTCTCCATCCGCCATGACGATGAAGCTGGCCTCTTCGCCCTCCAGGAACTCTTCGATCACTACCCGGTGGCCAGCCTCGCCGAAGGCGTTGCCGGCGAGCATGTCGGACACGGCGGCTTTGGCTTCCGCTTCAGTCATGGCTACGATCACCCCCTTGCCGGCGGCCAGGCCATCGGCCTTGACTACGATCGGTGCGCCTTTCTCTGCAACATAGGCGAGGGCCGGTTCCACCTCGGTGAAAGTTTGGTACTCTCCGGTGGGGATGTTGTGACGGGCGAGGAAGTCCTTGGTGAAGGTCTTGGAACCCTCAAGTTGGGCTGCACCCCGGGTTGGACCGAAACAGTTGAGTCCGGCATCGGTAAAGGCATCCACTACTCCAATCACCAGTGGAACCTCAGGACCCACGATAGTGAGTCCGATATCATTCTCTTGCGCGAATGCGACCAGTTCATCGATGGCAGTAACGCCAAGCGGAATATTCTCCAGTTTGGGTTCCAGCGCAGTGCCTGCGTTGCCGGGGGCGACGAAGATGCGTTCTGCCAGCGGAGATTGGGCGGCTTTCCAGGCCAGCGCGTGTTCGCGGCCGCCGGAGCCGATGATGAGAATGTTCATGCTGATATGTCTGCGATCCTGTTGGGGTGGGAGGTTATTGCTCATAAATATGTCGATGAATCGAATTGTAAATTTTCACCCGCAAGATGCAAGGGTGAATCTTGGGCTGTGGTTATCGTTTTAATTGTTAAATATTGTAAACAGCTATTTCCTGGACATAAGTTACGCGATCTAATCAGGCGACAAACAGGCTCCAGGCAAGCGTTTATCGTGTTTCCCGTGGTCTGTTGGGTCGTTTCAAATAAATTTGAAAACCAATTATCTGGAGGATGCGCCATGGTGACATCAGTAAAAGATCTACAGGGCAGTACGGCAGAAATGGTCGCCAAGCTGAAAGAGAAGGGAATCGGGGACAATGAGGCGTTGCTTGCTGCGGCCGCTGCCCCTGCGCAACGAAAAGAGTTGGCGGCCCACTGTGGCTGTGATACCCGGGATATCCTGGAGTTGGCCAATCGTGCGGATCTGGCGCGCGTCAAGGGTGTTTCCGGCGTCTACAGTGATCTGCTGGAGCAGGCGGGTGTTGACACCGTGAAGGAACTCGCGACTCGTCGTCCGGATAACCTGCATGCAAAAATTGTTGAGACCAACAAGGAAAAGGAGTTGACCAAACAGCCGCCTGCGCTGAGCAAGGTTGAAGACTGGGTCAGCCAGGCCAAGGATCTGCCAAAGCTTCTGACCTATTGATTGAATCCGTCCGGAAACCCATATCTAACCACGAAGCGCACGAAGTACACGAAGAAAATTTATTGCTAATAAATCTTTTACCTTCGTGCTTTTCGTGTCCTTCGTGGTAAAAAACATTGTTTCCGGATGGACACTATTTATGCCCGGTCACACCCCGGTCGCTTTTCTCGATGAAGCGGATGAGTTTTTCCACTTCTTCTGTCAATCCCTCTCCCTTCAGCTGTTCCACTGCTTGTGAGATGTTCAGGCCGGAGAGAAACAGCGTTTTGTAGGCCTGTTTGATTGCCGCTCGTTTCCTGGGATCGAAACCACTGCGTTTTAGGCCGATTGCGTTGAGACCGACCAGTCGCGCTGGATTACCGTCGCAGGTGGTGTAGGGCGGTACATCCTTTACAACCTTTGAGCAGCCGCCGATCATGGCATGGTCGCCAATGAAGGTGAACTGGTGGATTCCCACCAGGCCGGAGACGAATACCTTGTCACCGATGCCGACATGACCGGCGATGGTGCTGTTGGGGCCGAAGATGTTGTTGTTGCCGAAACGGCAGTCGTGTCCGGCATGGAATCCGCACATGAAGTAGTTACCGTTGCCGATGAGGGTTCCCTCCTCGGTCTTCACTCCACGGCTGATGTTCACCCCCTCCTTGATGTGATTGTTATCACCGATGACGAGTGGCTTGCTGTTGGCGGGATCGAAGGTGAGGTCCTGAGGTTCGCAGCCCAGCATGGCGCCGCTACAGACCCGGTTGTTTCTGCCCAGAGTTGTGCCGCGGTAGATACGCACGCCGCTGTCGATGACGCACCCCTCGCCAATTTTTACCTCGGATTCGATGATGGAGAAGGGGCCGACAGTGACTGATTCATGCAGTTCTGCGCCATCCTCAATGATGGCGGTGGGGTGGATTTGTTTCATGAAATCAATGTTTAACCACGAAGGGCGCTAAGTGTTTTAAGCCTTAGTGTTCTTCGCTCCCTTCGTGGTAAAGCTGATCAGTGACGGAAGTGGCGCATGCCGGTAAAGACCATGGCCATGCCGTGTTCGTTCGCGGCAGCGATCGCCTCGTCATCGCGCATGGAGCCGCCGGGTTGGATCACTGCGGCGATACCTGCCTCTGCTGCGCTGTCGATGCCGTCCCGGAAGGGGAAGAAGGCGTCTGATGCCATCACGGAACCCTTCACTTCCAGGCCTGCATGTTCCGCTTTGATGCCGGCGATGCGGGCGGAGTTGATGCGGCTCATCTGACCGGCGCCGACACCGATGGTCATACCGTCCCTGCCGTAGACGATGGCGTTGGACTTGACGAACTTGGCGACGCGCCAGGTAAAGAGCAGGTCGCGCATCTCCTCATCGGTGGGCTGGCGTTCGGTGACGACCTTGATCTCGTTGGTGAGTTGCAGATCGGCATCCTGTACCAGCAGACCGCCGTTGACGCGCTTGAACTCGGTGCGGTGCAGTGCTTCGACATTCCACTCACCGCACTCCAGCAGGCGCACATTCTTTTTGCTGCTGACCGCTTCGATGGCCGCGGCGGAGAGTTTGGGTGCGATGATCACCTCGACGAACTGCCGGTCGACGATGGCCTGGGCGGTCTCGCCGTCCAGTTCGCCGTTGAAGGCGATGATGCCGCCGAAGGCGGATTCCGGATCGGTGCTATAGGCGCGATCATAGGCTTTGAGCAGATTGTCGCCGAAGGCCACGCCGCAGGGGTTGGCGTGTTTGACGATGACGCAGGCGGGACCCTCGTCAAAGTTCTTCACGCACTCCAGGGCTGCGTCGGTGTCGCCGATGTTGTTGTAGGAGAGTTCCTTGCCCTGGATCTGTTTGGCGGTGGCGATGCACGCCTCTTCGACCTTGTGTTCAACGAAGAAGGCCGCCTTTTGATGCGGATTCTCGCCGTAGCGCATGGTCTGCACCTGCTTGAACTGCATGGAGAAGGTGCGGGGAAAGTCTGCCACCTCTTCGCCGGTGCGGGCGCCCAGATAGTTGGCGATGGCTGCATCGTAGCGGGCGGTGTGTTCGAAGGTCTTTACCGCCAGGTCAAAGCGAGTGGCAGCGGAGATATTGCCGTCGTTACCGTTCATCTCCTCCAGGACCCGCGCATAGTCTGCGGCGTCCACCACCACGGTGACGTCCTTGTGGTTCTTGGCTGCGGCGCGAAGCATGGTGGGGCCGCCGATGTCGATATTCTCGATTGCGGTCGGCAGATCGCAGTCGGGATTGGCCACGGTCTGCTCAAAGGGGTAGAGGTTGACCACGATCAGATCGATATTACCGATACCGTTCTCTTTCATTACCAGGTCGTCGGTGCCCCGCCGGCCGAGAATGCCGCCGTGAATCTTGGGGTGCAGGGTCTTGACCCGTCCATCCATCATCTCCGGGAAACCGGTGTATTCGGAGACCTCGATGACAGGGACATTGTTGTCGGTAAGCAGCTTGGCAGTGCCGCCGGTGGAGAGGATTTCAACGTTTTTTTCGGCCAGGCTGCGGGCGAATTCCACGATGCCGGTCTTATCGGAAACGCTGATCAGGGCGCGGGTAATCGAAGACATGATAGGTCTATCCGTTTGTTTGGAGGGATTAATGAGATGTTATGTTTGCTTGAGCGCAATATGATAGTGCCGAAAGCGTCCATGGTGAAATAGTCTAAGGACAGATACCGACAGCGGGTTCAATCCAGGTCGTAGAGCGAGAGTTTTTTGCGTAACGTGCTGCGGCTGATACCGAGAATAGCGGCTGCGCGGGTCTGGTTTCCGCCGGCATATTCCATGACGCTCTTCAACAGAGGCGCCTCGACTTCATTCATCACCATGCGGTAGAGGTTGCTTGTACCGTGCCCGTCGAGATGGCTGAAATAGCGTTGCATCGCGTCTTGCACGCAGTGACGCAGAGGCTCGCTTTTTTTGCTGTGAGTGACTGTCAGTGTGGAATCACTGTCACTCCGGAACATACCTGCTTCCATATTCATGCCGCCAAGCTCCCCGTGCTTGTCTTACTATCGAAAAAACCGTGGATAAGCTGAAGTTGCTCGTCCGCTGATTCCGAGTCATTTATCGTTTTTCTAAACTCAGCGCTGCCTCTATGGGCTTTGCTGTACCACGCAATATGCTTGCGGGCAATACGAACACCCTGATGTTCCCCATAGAAATCATAGAGTGTTTGCAGATGTTCCAGCAGTAACGCCTTCACCCAAGACAAGTGAGTCTTCGACCTCGTGAAAGATTTTGGGACATCCCAGTCCCCAAAATCGACTCGGCCTTCGACAGCCTGTTTGTGCCCCGGCCGTCCCGG
>JAESPE010000104.1 GCA_016756835.1 gamma proteobacterium endosymbiont of Lamellibrachia anaximandri
TCCCCTCTGGCGCAAGGCACGCCGGGTAAGCAGTGCGGCCTCGCGGCTACCGGGGACTACCAGCCTTCGCTTCGCTCTCCATGGCTGGCAGCGATCGACGCTCTTGATAGAAAGGGTCACTGGAGTGATGCAAGGGTTGCCGAACTGATTCTGGAAACTCCTGCTGGAATCCGCCGGCAACACCACCTGACATCCTCTGCACCGGGACGATTTGAAGCCATTATCAAGGCTCCTCTCTCCGGCCTCTATCAGGCATGGGTCAGGGTTGGCAACGAGCGGACCCACCGGCTGCTCCAGCAGACCCGGAACAGTGAATCGATAGAGACCCCCGTTATACCGTGGCTGCAGGCTGGAGTTGACCAGGGCAGTATCCGAAACGGGTCGAAAACGGCGTTTATGACATTCCTGGAGTCAAGCAGCAGAAGATCGCCTTCACGCAAGGTCTGGTTGCTGCTGGCGCTCTTTCTGTTCTTTTCAATCGTGCTGCACGAACGGCGCGCCGGCATCTTTGCAACACTCCCACAACAAAATGGTGGAGACCAGAATGAATCAACCTGACATGATCCGGGTATGGGATCCTTTAGTACGCATCTTCCACTGGCTGCTGGCAGCAAGTTTCGCGGTTGCCTGGTATACCCAGGAGGCGAATTACGAACTTCATCTGCAGGCAGGTTACACCATTATCGGACTGGTCTGCTTTCGCATATTTTGGGGCCTTATCGGACCGACTCATGCCCGTTTTACCGATTTCGTCACTGGCCCACACAGGGTACTGGATTATACGAAGTCGTTGCTGCGGCAACAGGCATCACGCCACCTCGGGCACAATCCGGCGGGAGGCATGATGGTGCTGCTCCTGCTACTTGGGCTTACGGTGGTGACAATCAGCGGCATCGCCCTGGACGGTGCAGAGAACTGGTCCGGCCCGCTTGCCGAGATGGAACTCTACCGCCATAAACAGATGATTCTCGATATCCACGTTTGGAGCACCAATATCTTGTTGGTCCTGATACCACTGCATATTCTCGGCGTCATCCACGCCTCCATTGCACACCGTGAAAACCTGATCAAAGCGATGATCAGCGGCAACAAGCGAAGTTCGTAGGCCTGATCAAGCGCAGCGGATCAGGCAGCAGCACTGGTGGAACATACGGCATTTGCCGGTTCCGCAAGCTTGAACCGGCCTACGGCGTTACCCGATTATTAATGATGACCGATTGATCTATATAAATATCAGATGAAACTCGCTTACAGCACTAACGCCTATACTCGCACCGATCTTTTCAGTGCGCTGGCCAGTATTGCCGATCTCGGCTTTTCCGGCGCCGAGATCCTCTGCGACGCACCCCATTTGCGTCCTCATCAGGCAGACGCCGATGAAGTGACCGCCATCTCCAGACTACTGCAGGAGAAGCATCTTGCTATCAGCAACCTGAACGTCAATACAGCCAACACCTATTTCAACCCACTGCCACCTGAAAATGTTTTCGAACCGGCGCTCAGCAGCCGCAGGGATGAGTGGCGGGAGTGGCGTATCGAGTACACCCTCAAGGCACTGCAACTGGCGAAACAGCTTGGGGCAAAGTGCATTAGTGTCACCTCCGGCCAACCCGGTTCCGGCGGCGACCCCACAGCTGGACTGACACTTTTCGTCGACAGTCTCAAACAGGTCTGCAACCTTGCAGAAGCGTTGGATATCCGGGTGGGCATAGAGTACGAACCCGGACTGCTCGTTGAGCGCGCCACCGAAGCGGCCGATATCATCGACCGGGTGGGATCGGCCAACCTTGGAGTCAACCTCGACATCGGTCACTCCTATCTTGATGGAGAGTCAGCGGAGGCGTCGATCGAACTGCTCAGCGGCAGGATCTGGAACGTTCATGTGGAGGACATCCTCGGCATGAAGCACTACCATCGTATTCCCGGTGATGGCGACCTCCCCTTCGAACGTTACTTCGAAGCGCTGCATAAACAGGGTTACGATAACTTTCTGACGGTAGAACTCTACACCTATCCGCACAATCCCATCGAAGCGGGTGAAAGATCTCTCGCTTATCTCTCACGAATTCTGCATCGATGAATACAACGCAGAGACACCCATTGATCGACTACCTGCAACTGGTACGGGCGCCGGCGGTCTTCACTGCCTTGTCAAACATCCTTGCGGCCCATCTCATCATCACCCAAGGAGAGATTGCCTGGCCACAGCTGCTGCTTCTGCTGGGTTCCACCGCCGCACTCTATACCGCAGGCATGGCGCTCAATGACTGGTTCGACTACAAAGTAGACTTGCTGGAACGCCCGCAACGCCCTCTGCCTTCCGGCAGAATCGAACGACAGAATGCCTTGTTTCTCGGCCTGGAACTACTTGTGATCGGCATCGGTCTCGCGGCCTATGCAAATATTCAGTCGATGTTCATCGCCATCATCATCGCACTGCTGGTGTTGCTCTACGACGGCCTGCTCAAACGCACCCTGCTCGGCAGCCTGAACATGGGGGGCTGCCGCTATTTCAACTGGTTGCTCGGGTTTTCCTTTCTACCACTCACCGGAGATCTGCTGATCATAACGCTGCCGGTTTTTATCTACATCACTGCTCTGACACTGCTCAGCCGTGAAGAGGAGCAGGCAAGGCACCGCTGGGTGCTCATACTCACCGCCGCGGGCATCACCACTGCCGGGTTACTCATCGTCCTGCTGGCACCGGCGTCAATACAGGAACATCCACTATTGGCGCTGGGGATAGTTGCGGGCCTGTTCATCGTGTCCAGACAGTTACTCATCACCTACCGTGACTTTACCCCTGCAAGAGTCACAGCCACCGTCAAACTGCTGCTGTTCGGTATTATCCTGTTGGATGCACTATTGGTACTGGCCTTCGGTCCCTGGTGGGGCGCCTTGGCCGTATTGAGTCTGATGCTGCCGGGAAAACTGCTGGCAAGGTTCATGTATGTCACATGAGAAACTCTTGGTTCCACCCTTTTCAAACAGGTTTATACAGAAAAGCCATGCCGTGACGATACATCTACTAAATCACAGAAAAAACGGCTTTTAGATGCTCGTCGTAGCGATATAATCTCTATAATTCAGACGGGGCGAAACTATTTGGAACAATCCATGGAAGACCTTGATAACTTTCAAACCCAGCTGACTGCGGCGATAGCGCCGGTTCTGACGGACAGCGGCAAGGCATGGTTCGACAAAACGTTGGAGAAACTGGCCGCCAGCGATCAGCCTCTTGACGATCTGGGACTCTACTCAGCGATGGCCAAACGCAAGCTGGGAAACAGGCGTCTGGAACAGGCACCTGCCATCGACGCCGTCTTCTCTCCTCTTGATATCCGCCGCTGGGGGAAAGCTGACGCCGCACGACTCGTTCTGCTGCTGTCGGTGGTCAAACGTCTGCCGGATCAAACCGAAGAGTTGGTGCAAGCCTATTACAGGATGGGTGACGAATCCGAACGCATCGCCCTCATCCGGGGACTGGTCCTCTTCGCACCAGCGGACTATCTGACCACCATTGCCCTCGATGCGGGGCGTACCAACAGCCTGGAACTGCTCTCTGCTCTCTCGCTGGACAACCCCTACCCCGCTTCCTTCTACAGTGCGCAGACGTTCAATCAGATGGTTTTGAAGTGCCTCTTTCTCGGTCTTGCCATAGAGCGGGTGGTGGGGCTCGAACAGCGGGCAAATCCGGATCTTACCCGTATGTGCGAAAATTATGTCGTCGAGCGGGAGAATGCCAGCCGTACCGTACCGGTCGATATATGGCTGGCCATCGGACCACATGCCACATCGGAAGGGGAACAGCAGATCCTGGCCTATCTGAACCACGAGGAGACAGGACACCGCTACTACACGGCACTTGCCCTGGGGCAGCGTCTGTCGGAAAACCCATCGCTTAAGTCGCATCTGCAGGATCGGCTGAAACAGGAAAATAACACGCTCGTTCTCGGCATACTGCAGGATCTCCTGCAACAACAGCCGGGCTAACCAACAGATTCAGGGAGTCATTTATGAAATATTTCGACCCACATATCCACATGATGTCGCGCACCACCGACGACTACGAAAACATGGTGGCTGCCGGTATCCTTGGGGTGGTCGAACCCGCCTTCTGGCAGGGACAGCCAAGAACCAATGTTGGCACTTTCATCGACTATTTCGACACCCTGATCGGCTGGGAACCCTTCCGCGCCAGTCAGTTCGGCATGCGCCACTTCTGCACCATGGGCCTGAACCCCAAAGAAGCCAACAACGTGCCTATGGCCGAAGAGGTAATGAAGGTACTGCCCCGCTTCTGTCAGAAAGACACAGTAGTCGGCATCGGCGAGATCGGCTATGACGATCAGACACCGGAAGAGGAACGCTTCTTTGCCGAACAGATGGAACTGGCAAAGGAGTTCGAACTGCCGGTACTCATCCATACGCCCCATCGTGACAAGGTACAAGGCACCGAACGCACCATCGCGCTGGTGAAAGAGGTGGGGATCGATGAAGAGATGGTCATCATCGATCACCTCAACGAACAGACGCTGCCGATGGTACTGGAGACCGGTTGCTGGCGGGGTCACTCCGTCTACCCTTTCACCAAGATGTCGGAAGAGCGCATGGCGGAACTGCTGAAACAGTACGGCACCGAAAAGATGGTGGTCAACAGTGCCGCAGACTGGGGACGCAGCGATCCGTTAAAAGTGCCAAAAACCGGTGCAGCAATGATCGCAGCCGGGTTCAGCGAGGCGGAGATTGAGAAAGTGCTGTTTGAAAATCCCATCAACTTCTTCGCACAAAGCGGTCGCATCTCTCTGGAGGAGATGAACCCGAAAAAGGTCGACCAAACCAAGCTCTGGGAAGAGAACTCGGTGTTACGTGGCCAACAACCCATCGTGGAAGAATAACAAGCATCCATCCGAAAGCGGTTATCGATACAACGCGTATCTATATCAGAATGTAGGCCCGATCAAGCGTAGCGGATCGGGCAATTCGGCATAGTAGGAACAGTATGACGCAAGACACACCAGGATACGCAACGACCGCATGGCATCGATCTGACCTGACCTACTGCACCAATGTTCACCCCAGCGAGACATTGGAGCAGCTGCTCGCGGTCATCGATGGCCCGCTCTCCGCTGTGAGGCAAGCGCGTCGGTTACCCAATATGGGCAGCGGTCTCTGGCTGAGCCGCACCGCGGCCACAAAATTGCTGGCGTCCGACAAGGCCTACCTCGCGTTTTCCCAGACCCTGGATGCCAACGGCATCGACCTGTTCACCCTCAACGGTTTTCCCTTTAGTGACTTCCACTCCGAACGGGTTAAGGAACAGGTCTATCAACCTGACTGGACTGAAGAGACGAGGCTTCTATACACCCTGGATCTTGCCGTCATCCTTGCCGGGGTGATGCTGCCGGAACGGCAGGAGGGTACCATCTCCAGCGTCCCCCTCGGTTTCGGTCACAATTGGAGTGAAGCCCGCCAGGAGAGAGCGCTGGATACCCTTTGCCGCTGTATCGGCGGTCTTTATGAAATCCATCAGGAGACCGGCTGCTGCATCAGGCTCTGTCTGGAAATGGAACCGGGCTGCGTATTGGAAGAGACGGATCGATTGATCCCCTTCTTCACCAGGGAACTGCCCCGTGCGCTGGAGCAGTTGCAGATGGATCCGGATCTGCTATTCAAACATCTCGGCATCTGCTTCGATGTCTGCCACCAGGCCGTGATGTTCGAAGACGCCTACGAAAGCCTGTCGCGGATTCACCAGGCGGGTATTCCGGTCGGCAAGATACAGATATCCAGCGCCCTGGAACTCAGCAATCCGGCCAACCAATCGGCCAGGAATGAACTCGCTGAATTTATCGAGACGCGCTATCTGCACCAGAGCTGCCATTTGGATGAGAACAACCAGGTTCAACGTGTCATGGATCTGGATCAGGCAGTGGAAACCTTTCCCCGGACGACACCTTGGCGCTCCCATTTTCACATCCCCATCCAGACCCGGGAACTCGCTTCCGGCTCACTCGGCACCACCCAGGACCAGATCCTTCGGACACTCAATTTTCTACTCGACCACCCGGACTTTCATCCCCACCTGGAGGTGGAGACCTACACTTGGCAGATCCTGCCGGAAGCCATCCGGCCCAAGGATGAACCGGCATTGATCGAAGGGCTGAGCGCTGAGCTTGAATGGCTGGAGCAAGCGATGCAAAGCCGCGGTCTGTTAAAGGAGACGTCACAATGAGCAGGCCACTGGTGGTCATCGATATTGTTGGCCTCACTCCAGCGCTATTGGGAGAGGAGACCCCACACCTCAATGCATTGGTGAATGACGGTTTCATGGCCACATTGGCAGGGGTCTTCCCCGCCGTCACCTGCACTGCTCAGGCTTCGATGCTCACCGGTTTGCCCCCCAGTGGACATGGTGTCGTCGCCAATGGGTGGTACTTTCGCGACTTGGCGGAGATCTGGCTCTGGCGCCAATCCAACCATCTGGTACAGGGAGAGAAGGTGTGGGATGCCGCCCGCTCGGCTAACACGGAATTCACCTGCGCCAAGCTCTTCTGGTGGTACAACATGTACGCCGATGTGGACTGGTCGGCAACGCCACGACCAATCTATCCGGCTGACGGGCGCAAGATCCCCGGCATCTACACCGAACCGCCCACACTGAAACAATCGCTGCAGGAAAAACTCGGCCCCTTCCCCATGTTCAACTTCTGGGGACCCGCCTCTGACATTCGCTCATCAGCCTGGATCGCCCAAAGCGCCAAAGAGGTTTTCGATGCCCACCGACCCGGGCTTTCACTGGTCTACCTGCCGCATCTCGACTACAACCTGCAGCGACTGGGTCCAAACGATGCCGCCATCCGCGAGGATCTGCGCCAGATCGATCAGGTCGCGGGTGAACTGATCGAACACGTTCGCGCCCAGGGAGCGGAGGTCATGGTGGTCTCCGAGTACGGTATCGAACAGGCGACCGGCAGTGTCGATATCAACCGGATCCTGCGCACGGCGGGTTTTCTGCGCACTCAGGAGACCCTGGGTTGGGAACTGCTTGATCCTGGCGCCTCACATGCCTTTGCGGTGGCCGACCATCAGGTGGCCCATATCTATCTGCAACGCTCATCCGATCTGCAAACAGTAAAAAGCCTGCTGGAGAAGACACCGGGCATCGAGCGGGTGTTGGACGCGGTGGAAAAAAAGGCTTTCGGCATCGACCACGAACGTGCCGGCGAGCTGGTCGCAATCGCGGAGCCCGGCCACTGGTTCACCTACTACTACTGGCTAGATGAAAACAAGGCCCCTGATTTTGCGCCCACGGTGGACATTCATCGCAAGCCGGGTTACGACCCGGCAGAACTGTTCCTTGATCCGAAGCTGCGTTTTCCCAAACTGCGCATAGCGCGCCGGTTGCTGCAGAAAAAACTGGGCTTCCGCACTCTGCTGGATGTCATACCCACTCATGCGGATCAGGTTCAGGGAACTCATGGTCGACTGGCGGATGACCCAGAACAGGGTCCACTGCTGATCGGTTCGGACAGAAGCTTGGCGGCAGACGAATATGCTATGACCGATGTCAAACAACTGATTCTGCGCGGGCTTGCTTCGTAGACCCGATCAAACGAAGCGGATCGGGCACACCGGATTGCCGGTTCCGCTACGCTTGAACCGGCCTACTCTCATCCTCTACAGGTCACGGCACCAACACCTGCTCCGACCAATTCCCGTCATTTTGCAAACGAAAGAGACGACGGTCGTGCAGACGATCCTTCATATCGCCGTACCAGGATTCGACATAGTCTGGCTGGAAGCCCAAGCAGACCAGCTCATGCGGCATCTCCAGACGGCTCTCTTCAGGAAACCTGGCGCGAACTTCCGCCGCCGTCTCAAGGTAGGCTTCCCGTGACGGCAGTTCACTGCTTTGCGACAGACCTTCTACCTGAAAAAGATCATAAAGTTTGCCGGCATAGGGCTTCTGCTCCCAGCTACGGCGCTGATCTTCATTTTCAAAAATCTCATAACTGCCACGCACCCGAAACTGCCGCAGTTGACTCGGCCAGAAGAAGAGCAGTTCATAGGCAGGATTGAGTTTCAACTGCTCGATCTTGGGACTCACGCGATTGATGTAGATAACGATACCCGCCGTCGATATCTCCCGAACAGTGACCGTCCGGGACATCGGGAAACCGGACTCGTCCAGGGTAGTCATGGCGAAGAATGGCCCGTTCGTGTCGCCCGCAGATTTTGCCCGCTGAAAAGAGTCTATCAACATGTCGATTGGATTATCCATCGCTCAACTCCCGTAACGGATATCTGACCATCCGCTCAAACGCCTCTCCAAACCACAGGGTGAATCCCACGCTATCGGAACGATACCAATCGAGCAGTTCCGAAACCGACACCCAGCGATAGCTCTCCAGTTCTTCCAGATTAGCCACCACCGGCCCATCGTAAGGTAATACAAACAGAGAGCAGTACTCATTTTCAGCACGGCCATCCAGTTGCTCAAGATATGTGTAGGAGAGCAGATAGCGAGGTACAAGCCCATCTGCAATACCGAGTTCATGGGAGAGACAGCGTCGAATCGCTGCGGCGAAGGTTTCGTTGGAACGGACGTGGCTGGTGGCTGAAACATCCCAACGTCCGCCACCGAGTTTACTTCCCTGGCGTTTCTGGATCAGCAGTCGTCCGGCCGGATCGCTCAGGAAGGTAACGAAGGCACGGTGCCTGACCCCCTGTCCAAGATGGCAGTCCCCCCGCCCGGCAGTGCCGGTCCGGTTGCCGAATTCATCAACAAGTATTAACGATTCCTGCATTGTTACAACACATCTCCTTACAGCGACGGGACAATGCCCTCTATCAACACATATCTAATCCTTAGGCGCAAGCCAAATCTCACCCAACCCCAATGTCCTGGAAACAACTTCCTAAAGCTTTTCGTCTATTGGCCGCTAACGTTAGTGATCCGGGAGGAATAATCCCTGCTTTGCATAACGAGGATGTCCCTTCTCAATCCACTTCCACAACTGGATAACGAGTAATGGCAAATTTCATTAAATCAGTCGATGATCGCACCCGTCTGGCGGGTACCAACCGACTGGAGGTGCTTCTTTTCAGCCTCGGACGTGATGTGAATACCGGCAGGGAAGAGACCTTCGGCGTCAATGTTTTCAAGGTCCGCGAGGTCATGCTGGTACCCGAAATAACCCGCGCGCCAGAGATGCCCCCCTCTGTGGAGGGCATGGTCAGTCTGCGAGGAAATATGATCCCGGTGATCAACCTACCCAAATTTTGCGGCATTCAGACCGAGCAGGAACCCAGCATCCTGATCATCACTGAGTACAACAAGAACGTGCAGGGCTTCCTCGTACATGCGGTCGACACTATAGAACGGCTGGCCTGGGAGGATGTCAAGGTACCACCACCGATGATGGTACAACAGCATGGAGGGCTGGTTACTGCCGTCACCGAACTTAAGGATAGCCGGCTGGTGATGATCATGGACGTGGAGATGGTGCTGGCCAAGACCTCCGGGTTTGGTGAGGGCGAAGACCTATTCGATGGTATCGAACACATCGGGGATAGAGAGATCACCTTGCTGTTTGCCGATGACTCCGCCGTGGCGAGAGATCAAATCGTCCGCACTCTCAACCACATGGGCATAAAATATATCAGCACCTCCAACGGTGCCGAAGCTTGGGCAAAGGTAAAGGAGATCGCCGATCGGGCTGCTGTGACTGACCGCAAAGCCAGTGACTTCATCCAGATTATCCTAACTGACGTGGAGATGCCTGAGATGGACGGATATGTGCTGACCAAAAAAATCAAAGAGGATTCGAGACTGGCAGATATCCCGGTCATCATGCACTCATCTCTCTCCGCCGAAGCCAATCAGGAGCTGGGGAAGGGCGTGGGTGCAGACGCCTATGTACCAAAATTCGAACCGACCGAACTCTCTTCCAAGCTGCACGAAATCATCGAAAACAGCAACCAGGCGCGATAATCTCAGACAGGTCCACTTCTCTACCACCTGCATCTGACCTTCAGGGATGGAGGTAATTCAGTAAAGATGCAGGAGCCATAGAGTCGTGTGTGCTTCGTGAGCGCCAAATAAACCACACCCTACCCATCTGACCTCATTCATCGCAGACTACGTTTTTCTGATAAGCGGAGACCATCCCACTGACAGACCTTCAGCGCCAGTGGCTTGAGCACATTCAGGCCTACGCAGCAACAAGCAAGGGTATTGTCGCATATGCAGCTTGAGCCTGGACTTGATGCCAAAGCTATGTAGAGCCTGCTCAGTAAGTCAGAGCACCACTGCTTGGCAAGAACACCGTGGCAGCCGGAAGGTCTGCAGCTGGTGACATAGCAGCAACATCACAACTTGCGATAGCACTAACCGAACCACTCCAACACCCCTTTTCCCAAGCGCAAAAAAGATCCTCAACAGGATCAGCAGGTTCATCACCAGGAAGATGCTATTGATCCAAGCTTCGGAGGTGTCCGCTCGCTTCGCCTGAATGTAGTTGAGCCGATAGCCGTTCTTCCCCTGACCAAACTTACCTTCAGTCGGGATGCTTTGCAGATACTCTTCTCGTCGCTGTGCCTTCAACTGCTTTAATTCTTCCAGCTGGCCTCTATCACCTTCTTCGGACGGCCCAGCGGCTTGCCTGCAAAACGTATCCCTCGTTGCTTGAGATAACACCTTTTTTCTTGTGTACCATAGACCAGATCGCCAAGCACCGCTTCGGGGTAGACTCCATAACGGATACGGCAGGCCTTAGTCTGGATTTTAAATTTTTTCCTTCATGAAACGCATCCCAGCGAAGATAACCCACCCGGACCATCCCTTAGCCGTCAAACTCACGCTCAACTTGGAACAAAATTCAACCGGCTTGTCTTGCTTGCCTCAGATGATCGGATGTACATACGGTTGGCTGATGCTGACTATTCGATTATCGTAGCGGCGGCTCTTGTTGTGATACATCTCACACTGCTGCTTATAGACATGTTGGATCACCCAGTAACGGTATAACAACCAACGGGGCAAGGGGAGTCGCGTTCCGATCGGCCAATGCTCGAGTAAGCGTTCGATATGACCAAGTTACGGCGCAGATACTGCAACTATTGCTTGTGCCCTCGACGTCGTGCTTTTCTAGCGGGCTCGCGCTGCTTCACAATGGCCAAAAAGGCCTTGCGCGCTTTCTCACGATAGGTTCGAGGTTTATTTTTAAACTCGGTCTCTGGATAGAGGATGTCGATAATCTGCTCACTGAATTCTCGGGTCTCATTTAGCAAGCTCAGATCGGTGGGATAGCGAATCGCCTGAGGAGCGACTGTGGCATCCAGCATCAACTTTCCCTGATGCTTTGGCTCCTCTTCCTCGGTTGTGCTTCCTGAATCCGAGGGTAGCTCATCATTGTCATCCTGTGCTTGAGATTGTTCGACCTTGTCTGGCTGATTCTGGGCACTGGCTTTTTCTTCGCCTTTGCACTTTCCAGCGAGTCGATGATGGCCCCGTGAAAGACTTCAAACACGGTCTGTCCCATCCGTTTGCGTATCTTGACAAACAACGAAGGCGCAAACGGCGCCTCCATCTGATAACCGGGCAGTCCCACGAAATATGAAGGTACGGGCTCTCCTGGATCAAGCACCGTACTGACAACGGTGGCAGCTATTGCGTGATGCGGCCATCGAGTGATCCACCGGCGGTTTATTAACCGCTTACGATTGATTACCTTAATAGGTTAATATTATAATGCTGAAGTTTACTCGAGGAGTAATTGTTATGCTGCCCTCCATTTCTTCATCAAAGCTTCTTTTAATAATCCTTACATTGTCGATTCTGCCGGGGGGGTATTATTTTTATCTGCAAGTGCATGAAGATAAGGATGTGTCTGCATATTTGGAAGAAAATAAACTGATGAGTCTTCCGCTGACAATGGAGACAGCTATAAAGGTATCAGACCAGGTAAGAAAGGATTTCAATATTGATGAGAAGACATTTAAAACCCTGAGAATGAACGAAAGGCCATTTCTTCGAAATGACACTAGCTACCTTCTGAGACATAAAGAAGGCCTATGTGGAGAAGGGACAAGAGTCATAGTCAATCTCCTTCGCGACATGGGTTTTGATGCTACTCGCGTAACCGTATATAACAAATATCTAGAGGCTTCACATACGCTTGTATCAGTAAAGTTAGATGATGGTGAATTCTTTGTTGACAGCATCAACACATCTGACGCAGCAAACCAGTTACTCAGAAAAGAGTATATCTCAATCGACTCGTTTAACGTCCTTCACTACAATAGTAGCTATGCTGAACGGATGGAATTTGATCGACGGGCGAAGGTCATACCTGACCGTGCAAAACCATTTTTTGATCATTATTGGTTATATTCGTACGAAGCCATGCCCTACGGGAAGATCCTGGCAAAACTTGGATTTGATGTAAGAATATTTAATTTTACTCGTCCACCACAATTTATTTCATCTTTGGCGGAAAAGCCTAACTTGATAGCCGCTGTTGCGATGGTTTTCATTTCACTGACAATCGCCATCGCCTATCTTTTATTGCGGTTTTTTGGTAGGAGCACAGGAACGATCCGTGATGACACTGGCTTCTAGTGTAGTGTAACGAATAAACCATTCATTTGAGAGTGGAGCGTTAGAAATTCTGTGTCATTTCAGTAGCATTAGCATCAACAAGAATGGCACATGTCTGAACAATTTTATTTCGATAAAGCCTGGCTGCCCTGCAAGACAGGTCAAGATCTGACTAGTGCAGTGTCCTGAATAAAGCATTCATTTATAATCCCCTATGTTCCGGTATTATGGCAAGGGAAGGAAAAATGAATTCAGCAGTGGCTATTCATCTCACCCCACAAGAACAGACAGCATTGCAAAAGAACATTCGGAGTCGAAAAACACCCATACGATTAATCGAACGTTCAAAAATTATACTGTTTGCAGCAGAAGGGTTGTCCAATATTGAGATTGCAGAAAAATTGGATATCAGTGCTCACAAGGCAGGACGCTGGCGGAATCGTTATGCAAAGCATAGATATACAGGAATAGAAAAAGAGTTACCCCGTGGAGGTAATCAAGGCGGCAAAAAGACGGCTAACCAAGCCCGGCTACGCTCAAAGATTATTCAACTGACAACACAGACTAAACCGCAGGGAGCGACGCATTGGTCAACGCGGACATTGGCTAAGGAATTGGGAACAACGCATAGTTTTGTAAATCGCGTGTGGCAGGAGAGCGGGCTGAAACCTCCTCTGACTAAAGGGTTCAAAGTTAGCAATGATCCAAAGTTCGAAGAAAAACTGGTGGATGTCATTGGTCTCTACTTGTCGCCGCCGGAGAATGCGGCTGTTTTCTGTGTTGATGAGAAATCATCTATCCAGGCACTGGATCGTACGCAGCCAGGTTTGCCGATGAAGAAAGGTCGTGCGGGTACAATGACGCATGATTATAAGCGGCATGGAACCAGCACCTTATTTGCTGCACTGGATGTTGCCAGTGGCGAAGTGATTGGACAATGTAAATCAAAGCATCGTCACCAAGAGTTTTTGTCTTTCTTGAAAACCGTTGAGAAACAAACACCGAAAGAACTTGAGCTGCATTTGATTGTTGATAACTACAGCACGCATAAGCACGAAAATGTTAGGAACATGGTTGGCACGCAATAAACGGATCACTCTGCACTTTATCCCAACAAGTTCATCATGGCTCAACTTGGTGGAACGCTTTTTTGGTTTGTTGACACAGAAGCAATTGAAGCGTGGAGTATTTACTTCTGTCAAAGAGTTGGAAGCAGCAATCGGGCAGTTTATTGATCAACACAAT
>JAESPE010000105.1 GCA_016756835.1 gamma proteobacterium endosymbiont of Lamellibrachia anaximandri
TCTACTATGCTGGCGGTCATGAGAAACTCCTGATGTTGTTTCTCGTAATGATCGCCTAGTTCATTGCATTTAAACAGGTTTTAATGCGGTGGCCCTGGGTAATGCTCGACAATCTTGCAAACAATCAAGCCTATTTCCTGATGCTGGCCCTAGCTTCTTTGATCCTTGTGACACTTGGCATAATAGTGACTATTCACATCATACAAAGCCCCATACAAGGTCTGCTTTCCTACACTAATAAGATTAGCCGAGGGCAGTATTCTGACCACCAGAGAACCACTTATCTCAAGGAGTTCTCACGACTGTTTTCCGCCTTTGGCGCGATGGCGAAAAATCTTCAGAGAAAGGAGAACGAACTAAACCAAAACCTGCTTCAGCTTCACCAGGCCAATCGAACAATCAATAGATCTAACGAGGCGCTTGAAGAGAGGGTAATCGAACGCACCAAAGCACTGGAAATAGAGAAGGTGAACGCTGAGAGCGCCAACCGGGCGAAATCCACCTTTCTTGCCACCATGAGTCATGAGATACGTACCCCTATGAACGGAGTATTGGGGATGTTGCACCTGCTGGAAAAGACGCAACTGAGCGACACTCAGAGACGCTATATCACGACCGCGAGCCACTCCAGCGATCTGCTGCTCTCGGTTATCAATGACATCCTGGATTTTTCCAAGCTGGAATCCAAAAAGATGGAACTTGAATCACTGCCATTCAATCCGATTATCCTGATCGAGCAGACGGCTACCATGCTGGCCAAACCGGCCCACCAAAAAGGTCTTGAATTGACCTGCTCCATAGCACCGAATGTCCCGTGCGTGATCAAGGGTGACCCCACGCGGCTGCGCCAGATCCTCACCAATCTTGCCAACAATGCCATCAAGTTCACTGAAGCAGGTCAGGTGGCCCTCTATGCGTCCTATGCGAACGAGCGGATTTGCTTTGGCGTTGTCGACACCGGCATCGGCCTGAATGAGGAACAACAAAAGAACGTATTCGAGGCATTCACCCAGGCCGACAGCACCCACACCCGCAAGTATGGTGGCACCGGCCTTGGACTGGCGATCAGCCACGCCCTGGTAAAAGCCATGGGCGGCACTCTCGAACTGAGCAGTGCACCGGAAATCGGCTCTGATTTCCATTTTGATCTGCCTGCCGTGGAGCCAGACGAGGAGACCTGTCGTCTCGTGCCACCTGAATCCTTGTCCTCGAAACGCATTTTGCTGGCAGACGATCAGGTAAGCACCCGGGACGTCATTGAACGCATATTGAAAACCTGGGATGTGGTAGAGATCGACCAGGCAAATACGGGGAGTGATGCGGTGACCCATGTCAGAACTGCAGTCGCCGACAACAAGCCCTACGATATCGTCCTTCTGGATGTGACCATGCCTGGCTTGGCAGGCAGCGAACTGGTACAGGCCATCTGCTCCGAGGCCGGATCCCATGAACTCCGCATCGTGGAGTTGCGCACCCTGGATCAAAGCGAAGAGCCGGTGCCGGGGGTGGATGCCTGGATAAACAAACCGATCAGCCGGTCAGATCTGTTTGACACCCTGCTGGATCTCTACGAGGAATCGATCGCTACTCATGGTTCAGATCATCTCAAAGACACCCAAGACTGGTGGTTTGGCGGCTGCAAACTCTTGTTGGTGGAGGACAATCCCGTCAACCAGGATGTGGCAACCGAGATACTGAGCAGCGCCGGCTTCAGTGTCGATACCCGGAAAAATGGGGCGGAGGCAGTCGCCACCGTGCAAGAGCATTCCTACGATGCGGTGCTGATGGATATTCAGATGCCGATCATGGATGGTCTCACAGCGGCTCGAAAAATTCGCGAACTCGGCGGTGATTACGCAGATCTTCCAATCCTTGCCATGACCGCACATGCACTGACCGGTGATAAGGAGAAGAGCCTGGAATCGGGCATGAACGGACATATCACCAAGCCCATCAATCCCCACGCCATGTTCAGTGAGATTGCCAAATGGGTTGCCCAGAGTGAAAAAACGCAGCAGACCGATCGGGAAGAAGAGCCGCCAGAAAGTGAACCACTACCAAAACTCCCGGGCATAGATACGGCGGAAGCCCTTGATCGTATTGGTGGCAATCAAACTGCTTACCGAAGAATACTCAGGAACTACCGCGACAGAAATCTGGACGTGGTGGAGCGTATCACCGCAAATATCCGCAACCAGGAACTGGCCGAAGCCGCACACACGGCTCACTCCCTCAAAGGTAGCAGTGGCAACATCGGTGCCAATCAAGTCCATCAATATGCCGCCTCAGTGGAGCAACACTGCCGCAACGATCAACCTGCCCAAGCACTGGAAGAGCTGGAAAATCTGCGCACCACTCTGCAGCAAGTAATCGACGGACTGGCTCAACTGGATGAACCCGCAGACAAGTCGGCCCCAATCGGAAGCAACGCCGATATTGATCCCGATGAACTGCAGAACTTACTGCTACAGCTTGAAGGGTATCTGGATACCGACTTGAGACAGGCAGGGGCCTTGCTTAAAGAGATCCAGAAGAAAGCGAAAGGTACAGAATTCAGCCCGTTTTTGAGCGAGATAGAGCAGGCATTGAATGAATTCGATACCGATGCCGCTAAAGCAATTATAGGACGCATCAGGCTGTAGGCGCCTACATCTAAGGATCAATTACAAACTATTTTCTAATATCGTTATCAGGAATGGAAATCATGGAGTTAGACAAGACTGCAGTAATTTTTATCGGCTACCAGAACGATTATTTTGCTGAGGACGGCATCCTGCGAGGAGTAATCGAAGAGTCCGGACGGGCATCTACCGTTCTGGCAAACACCATCGCCCTGATCGAACGGCTTCGACCAACGCCGGTTCACCTGATATCGACACCTATCATTTTCACGCCCGACTACTCTGAACTGCTCGAACCAATGGGTATCCTCAAGGTGATTAAGGATGTCGAAGCATTCAAACAGGGTACCAAAGGGGCCGAAAACATCCCAGAACTACTGGAGTTCAAAGAACGGATTCTTGAGGTCCCGGGCAAAAGGGGACTCAATGCCTTTTCAAACACACAGTTGAACGACATACTCCAGGAAAATGAGGTCACCGATGTCGTGCTGGCGGGTGCGGTCACATCGATATGCATAGATTCTACGGGCCGGGCAGCTTTCGAGAACGGGTATTCGATCCACATCCTCAGCGATTGCACGGCTGGGCGTACCCCTGTCGAGCAGTCGTTCTACTGTGAGACGATCTTTCCGCTCTACGCCGAGGTATTCGATAGCGCGGCGTTGCTTGCACGTGGCGGAGTCATCGATGGCTGACACGCATGATCGACGACCGGACCAATCCGAGTTGGAGTTACAGGTCCGGTACCATCTCATGGAAGAGCTTTCTCGTTCTGAGAGCCGGTATCGAACGCTGGTCGAACACCTGCACGAGATTGTTTTCCAAGCCGACGGGGAATTCTGCTTCACGTTTCTCAACCAAGCATGGAGCACAGTGACGGGCGGCGCTGTGACTGAAGCCACTGGCCAGCCAATCGTCAATTTTATTGCCGAATCGAGTCGGGAAACCTGGAAGGAATTCCTCAAGAAGCACCGGAACGGCACACTGAAAGGCTGCATTCCGGAATTGTGTCTGCGCCACGCCGATGGTGGACATCGTTGGGTGTCGTGTCACATCGAAAGAGATAATTCAGAATGCGACTGGATAGGCTCGATGCACGACATCAGCGAGCACAAGCAGGCTGAAAAACTACAGCGTGCCAAACAGCAGGCGGAAGACTCAAACCGGGCGAAATCGAATTTTCTTGCCACCATGAGCCATGAGATCCGAACTCCCATGAATGGGGTGTTGGGGATGTTGCATCTGCTAGAGAAGACGGCTCTGGACGAGAAACAGCAACGCTACGTCAATACGGCAGCAAACTCCAGCGAATTGCTACTCAGCATTATCAACGACATTCTGGATTTCTCGAAACTGGAATCCCAGAAGCTGGAACTGGAGTCAATAGCCTTTAACCCTATTTCCCTGATAGAGGAAACGGCTGAGCTGTTGGCCAAAAGCGCCCACCAAAAAGGCTTGGAACTGATCTGCTCAATAGCCCCTGAGGTTCCGTGTCTGGTTAAAGGGGATCCCACACGTTTACGACAAGTCTTGACCAATCTTGCCAATAACGCCATAAAATTTACCGAAGACGGCCATGTGGCTCTTTACTCCTCCTATATCGATGACCGGCTTTACTTCGGTGTTGTTGATACCGGTATTGGCCTGACGGATGAACAGCAGCAAAAGATATTTGCAGCGTTCAGCCAAGCGGACGATTCTCATACCCGCAAATATGGTGGCACTGGCCTGGGACTTGCGATCAGTCAGCGCCTGGTGGAGGCAATGGATGGCTCTCTTGAGGTAGCCAGTGCGCCGGGAATCGGCTCGAATTTCTACTTTGATCTTCCAGTCGAGGAGCTGCCTGAAGAGCCACGCCGTCTGGTAGCCCCTGCATCATTGTCCCGTAAACGCATTCTAATTGCAGATGATCATGTAGCTGCACAGGCTGCGATCGAGCGCATGCTCAAGAGCTGGGGTGTAGCGAAGATCGGGCTGGCAAATGAGAGTAATGATTCACTGGCCCAACTTCAGGCTGCAGCAGACAGCCACCAGGACTATGACATTATCTTGCTGGATATGGATTTGCCCGGCATGGTGGGGAGCGAGTTGGTACAGGCCATCCACTTCCAAGCCGGGCTGTATGAACTGCGCATCGTAGCATTGTGTACCCTGGATCAAAGCGAGGAGCCGATGCCAGGAGTGGATGCCTGGATAAACAAACCGGTCAGCCAGTCGGATCTCATTGACACATTGCTGGATCTCTATGGAGAATCAGTAGCCACTCGTGACTCAGGCAATGCCAACAACACCAAGGAGTGGTGGTTTGGCGACCGGAAGCTCTTGTTGGTGGAGGATAACCCCGTTAACCAGGATGTGGCGAGAGAGATACTGGCCAGCGCGGGTTTCACCATTGATATCCTGGAAAACGGTGCGGAGGCCGTCGCTGCCGTGCAGAAGGATGTTTACGACGTTGTTCTCATGGACATTCAAATGCCGGTAATGGATGGACTTACGGCAGCCAGACAGATTCGTGCACTTGGCGATGACCACACCGATTTACCGATCCTTGCTATGACTGCGCACGCACTGGCCGGCGATCGTGAGAAAAGCCTGCAAGCGGGAATGAACGGACACATCACCAAACCCATCGTTCCCAACGACATGTTCAGTGAAATTGCTGCATGGATCACACAGAGTGAGAAACCGGAGCAACAGACCGACCAGAATCAGCAAGCAGGCAAGGATGAGACGCTACCAAACCTGCCGGGAATAGATATAACGGATGCTCTTGAACGTCTGGGCGAAAATTATTCTGCTTACAGAAGAATACTCAGGAACTACCGCGACAGAAACATCGACGTGGTGGAGCGCATCGTGGAGGATATTCACAATGAAGAGCTGGGCAGAGCCGCGCACATAGCCCACTCCCTGAAGGGCAGTAGTGGCAATATCGGTGCAAAACATGTCCATAAATACGCATCCACCGTGGAACAATTGTGTCGGAGCCAGCAGCCTGCCCAGGCACTGGAAGAGCTGGAAAACCTACGTGCCTGCCTGGAACAGGTGATCGAAGGGCTGAGCCAATTGGATGAGCCCGCAAACGAGCTGCAACCCAATCAAGGCGATGCCGGCATCAGTCTCAATGAACTGCGTAGTTCGCTTGAGCAGCTGGAAGGGTATCTGGATGTCGACCTGAGAAAGGCTGGGGTCTACCTGAGGGAGATCCAGCAAAAGACGGTCGGTAGTGAATTCAGCCCATCTCTGATCGAGATAGAGGAGGCATTGAACGATTTCGATATCGATGCCGCCAAAGCCGTGATAAGAAGTATCGGATGATAGATGTGTTCTGCCTGATTAATCGCTATGGGTCTAATTCCCCGCTCCTTGGGGCGTATGAATAAAGCATACAGATCAATACCCCGCTTTCGAGGAACGAGAAAGTCGAGCGAAAGCGAGAGGGCTTACCCCGGAGATTATTATTTCAGACCTTTCCCACTCCAGTTTGGCTTCAACCCGATTCAAGTGTTCGTTAGGAGTGCCGTTATGGTGTGGTATGGGCCCGAAATCAGCGGCACAGTGGAGTTTTGTGAATCAATGGATGCCTTTCTGTGAAATTATCCAACAAACTTATTCTGCTATTTTTTTCGTTCGCCTTCTTTTTTATGGGGATCTGTAGCTTCCAGCAGTATCGTTCTATAGAAGCAAATGTCACCAATGAGGCTACCAAAAAGAGCGATGCCATCTACGGCATGATGATGTCGGTACGTGCAATATACCAAAAGCAGTTCCTCAACAGCGGCATCCCGCTTACCGACAAAACTGTTGGTTTTCTTCCAGCCCATTCTATGTCACGCATTAGTGATGAGTTTCAAAAAAACTGGGATAAAGAGGGCATCCTCTTTAACAATGTAAGTGACGCCCCCCGCAAAGCGTCGAATCAGGCGGGTAAGGATGAACTCGACGCCATGAAGTTCTTCCGTGAGCAGGACGACAAGAAATTCTATGTAAATGAAGTCACCGGCGAAGACAGCAGCGCCTATATGCTCTTTGCGCGCCCTATCTGGGTTACAAAACGCTGTTTGAAATGTCACGGCAAGCGTGAGGACGCACCACCGGCGATTCGCGAGCGCTACACCAACGCCTTCGACATGGAAATCGGCGACTTGCGTGGTGTGGCGAGCGTCAAGATTCCCCTGGAAAAACTGCGTACCGAGGCGTGGTCCCGTTTTCAGGATAAACTATACATCAAGATATTGCTCAGTATTGGTCTGTTCGCAGGAACTTTCCTCATCGTTCGTCAAAACCTCCGCAAACCGATAGAAAAACTGCAACAAGCGATGGCGCGCGTTGAGAAACAGAACAACAATTCACCCATCGAAGCGCTCCCCGGTGAGTTTGCAACAATCTCCACAAATTTTAACCGCATGATCGGCGTGCTAAGTCAAAAGCAGAATGAGACATTGGCCGCACAAAAAGAGGCAGAACTGGCGAATCATGCCAAGAGCGAATTCCTGGCGAACATGAGCCATGAGATACGCACCCCGATGAATGCCATCATCGGTATGTCGCATCTGGCTCTGCAGACCAACCTCGATAATATACAGCGTAACTTTATTGCGAAGGCACATCATTCTGCCGAGGGCCTGCTTGGGATTCTCAACGACATTCTAGACTTTTCCAAGATCGAGGCAGGCAAACTGAATATGGAGCAGACCGACTTCCAGATGCAGGCCGTGGTGGAAAGTTTTGTCGATCTGGTCGGTTTCAAGGCTGAGGAAAAGGGCGTGAACCTGACATTTGAGGTTGCAGAGGATGTGCCTTTGGCACTCATTGGTGATCCTCTGCGTCTTGGGCAGGTGATCAGTAACCTCGGCAATAACGCTGTGAAATTCACCGATAAGGGTGGAGAAATTGTGTTCTCTGTCGCGTTGGAACAGTCAATGGATGGACAAGCACTCCTGCATTTTTTCGTACGTGACACCGGTATCGGCATAACGCTCGAACAGCAGCAGAAGCTGTTCCAGGCCTTCAGTCAGGCTGACAACTCTACCACCCGAAAATACGGTGGCACCGGCCTGGGACTGGTTATCTCCAACAGACTGGTGGAGATGATGCAGGGAGAAATCTGGATGGAGAGCAAGCATGGCGCCGGCAGTACCTTCCACTTTACAGCCCGCTTTGGGGTACAGCCGGAGCAGCCGGAGCGAAGCCTGCCTCTCTCCACCGATATGGCCTATTGGGAAAACAGTCAGAACCGGTCGGAGTTCAACGGAGAAGGGACTCCCGAACAGGCGATTGCCAAGCTGCGTGGCGCCAAAGTGCTGCTGGTTGAGGACAACGAAATCAACCAGGAGGTGGCGATGGAACTGCTGACCATACGTGGTATCAGCGTGCAGTGGGCTGTCAATGGGCAGGAGGCTCTGGAGATGCTCGAACAGGAATCCTATGACGGGGTGCTTATGGATTGTCAGATGCCGGTGATGGATGGCTACACGGCCAGCCGTAAAATCCGCGAACAGAAGCAGTTCGAGAAGCTGCCGGTTCTCGCCATGACGGCCAATGCGATGGAGGGAGACCGGGAGAAGGTATTGGCAGCCGGCATGAACGATCACATCGCCAAACCAATCGATGTAAGAAACCTGTTTTGTACCATGGCGAAGTGGATCACGCCGAGCAATCCCCTGCCCGAAGAAGCCCTCTCCATTGAAACAGCTGCCGAATCAGCGGCGCTCCCTGATCTGCCAGGTATCGACTCCGAAGTCCCATTGGAGCGACTGGGTGGAAATGCTGACACCTATCGCAGGATATTGAAGAAATTTTGTGACAAGAACCGTCAGGTAATCGACCGGATCAGGGCAGATATCCAAGCGGACAGGTTGGCTGACGCGGCATTTACCACGCATTCTCTCAAGGGCAGCAGCGGCAATATCGGTGCAAACCAGGTCCATCAATATGCCGCCTCGGTAGAACAACACTGCCGCAACGATCAACCGACCCGGGCACTGGAAGAACTGGAAAATCTACGCCGCAGTCTGCAACAGGTGATCGACGGACTGGCTCAGCTGGATGAGCCCGCAAACGAATCGGCACCAGTTGAAAACAACGCCGGCATTGATCCCGATGAACTACAGAACTTACTGCAACAACTTGAAGGGTATCTGGATACCGACTTGAGACAGGCAGGGGCCTTGCTCAAAGAGATCCAACAGAAAGCGAAAGGTACAGAATTCAGTCCGTCTTTGAGTGAGATAGAGCAGGCAATGAATGGGTTCGATACCGATGCCGCTAAAACCATTATTGGCCGTATTGGGCAAGCGGCATAAAGGGGAGAAACAGCAATGAATACAGAGATGAAACGCATTCTTACACCCTCCGGGTATAAGTTTCGTTTGAGCAGGCAAGCTGCTCAACTCAGCTTTATTGTTAAGCCTGATTGAGTATATATGGATGTTTGGAGAATACTTTAGTTTCATTGAAGCAGTACCTGATAGCAGTCTGCTTTACACAGGGAAATACAACATTAGATTGATACTATTGTCTGTCGGTATCGCGGTGTTTGCCGCTTATACGGCTCTGCTCGTCGCGAAACTAGCCCAGCAAACGGAAGATAAAATAAGGCATTTTACGCTCTTGACGTTAGGCGGCATTACCTTAGGTGTTGGCGTGTGGTCGATGCACTTCATTGGAATGCTGGGATTCTCAATTCCTTGCGGAGTGACATACGACCCATGGATCACAGCTTTCTCCATGCTACCAGGAATTCTTGCCGGAATATTCTCGTTACATCTAATCAGTCGTCGAAACGAAAGCGGTCGCATGTTGCTCTTGGGTGGCATTATATTTGGCAGTGGTATCGGTGTTATGCATTATTCGGGGATGGCAGCAATGCGCATGGATGCCTTCCTGCGATATGACCCTAAACTTTTTCTGCTCTCAATTCTGGTTGCTGTTGCATTGGCCGTACTCGCCCTGTGGGTACGTTATGGCGTCATTCGTTTGTTTCCGACCATCGAAAAACATGCCTTGCTCATTGCCTCTATTGTAATGGGAGGAGCCTTCTCCGGGATGCATTACACTGCCATGAGTGCAGCCTATTTCCTGGTTGGAAATGTCACGAATATCACCTCATCGGGTTTCGACCCGATGATGATGGCGATTGTTATATCCGGGGTTACTGCATTCCTGATAGGCACTGTTTTACTTTATGTTTTTAGCCAATTTTCTAGGCAAATTGAGAGCATCAATACCCAATTGCTAGATGCCAACAATAGACTGAAATATCAAAAGATAGCACTGGATCAACATGCTATCGTCAGCATGACTGACGTCAAGGGAGATATTACCTACGTAAATGACAAGTTTGTTGAGACTAGTGGTTACAGCAGACAGGAGTTACTTGGAAAGAATCACAGAGTCATCAAGTCAGACGAACATTCGGTCCAATTTTATAAACAGTTATGGAAAACCATATCAAACGGCAACATCTGGCAGGGGGAGCTGAAAAACCTTTCAAAAAACGGCGAAAACACCTGGCTGAGTTCCACCATCGTTCCCTTCGTTGATGAGGTGACTGGGAAGCCCTATCAGTACATTTCTGTACGCACGGATATTACCGCTATCAAGGACACAGAAGCAGCACTGCACATAGCAAAGGAGATAGCAGAGGACGCTGCAAAGTCAAAATCAGAGTTTCTGGCTACTATGAGCCATGAGATTCGCACCCCAATGAATGGTGTGCTGGGGATGCTGCATCTGCTTGAAAAGACGGCGCTGAACGAGAGCCAGAAACGCTATGTCAATACGGCAGCTAAATCCAGCGAACTGCTACTTAGCGTAATCAATGACATTTTGGACTTCTCCAAACTGGATGCGAAAAAACTGGAACTGGAGTCAATCGAATTTAACCCGATTCTCCTAGTCCAGGAGACAGCCACACTATTGGCCAAGGGCGCTCAGCAAAAAGGTCTGGAACTGATCAGCTCCATAGCCCCGGAGGTTCCCTGTCTAACCGAAGGGGATCCCATGCGTTTACGACAAATTCTGACCAATCTCACCAGCAACGCCATTAAGTTTACCGAAACCGGCCATGTGATACTTTACGCGTCATACATCGATGAGCAACTTCAACTCGGTGTTGTAGATACCGGTATTGGCCTGACGGATCAACAACAGCAAAAGATATTTGGGGCGTTCAATCAGGCGGACGGTTCTCATACCCGAAAATACGGTGGAACTGGTTTGGGGCTTGCAATCAGTCAGCGCCTTGTAGAGGCCATGGACGGTTCCCTTGAGGTGGCGAGTGTGCCGGGTATTGGCTCGGATTTCTATTTTGACCTGCCGCTCAAGCGAATATCTGAAGAATCCTGTCGGTTGACACTTCCGGAATCGCTGTCCAGCAAACGCATTTTGATTGCAGATGACTATGCAGGCGCCCAAGCTGTCATCGAACGCATGCTCAAGAATTGGAATGTGGCACAGACCGGCCTGGCCAGCGATGGGGATGATTGTCTGGCAAAACTCCAGGCTGCGGCAGCCGACAACCAGCCCTACGATATTATCCTGCTGGATATGGATATGCCCGGCATGGTGGGGGCTGAACTGGTACAGACGTTACGTGGGGATGCTGGATCAGATGAACTAATTATTATCGGACTGCGCACACTGGATCATATCGAGCAGGTGCCAGGCCTGGATGCGTCGATTAACAAACCGATCAGCCAGCCGGATCTATTGAACACCCGGCTGGATCTGCTTGGTGAATCCGTGTTGGCCCGTGACGCCGCCAATAGTCAAGAGCCGCAGAATTGGTGGTTTGGCGGCCGGAAGCTCTTGCTGGTGGAGGATAATCCCGTCAACCAGGAAGTGGCATCTGAGTTACTGGCTAGCGCCGGTTTCGCTGTTGATATCAGGGAGAACGGAGAAGATGCTATCAAAGCGGTTCAGATTAACAGCTACGACGCTGTGTTCATGGATATTCAGATGCCGATCATGGATGGTCTCACCGCGGCTCGGAAAATTCGCCAGCTCGGCGATGATTACGCGGGTCTTCCAATACTTGCCATGACTGCACACGCACTGACCGGCGATAAGGAGAAGAGCCTGGAAGCGGGAATGAACGGACACATCACCAAGCCCATCAATCCCCACGCCATGTTCAGCGAACTTGCCGAATGGGTTGCTCAGAGTGAAAAGCCGGAGCATACCGATCAGGAAGAAGAGCAGGCAGAGAGTGAACCACTGCCGGAACTGCCAGGCATAGATACGGCGGATGCCCTTGATCGCATTGGTGGCAATCAGAGCGCTTACCGAAGAATACTCGGGAACTACCGCGACAGAAACCTGGACGTGGTGGAACGTATCACAGCAAATATCCGCAATGATGAGTTGACCGAATCCGCACATTTGGCCCACTCCCTCAAAGGCAGCAGTGGCAACATCGGCGCCAAGCAGGTTCATCAATATGCCGCCTCGGTAGAACAACACTGCCGCAACGATCAGCCTGCCCACGCGTTGGAAGCGCTGGAAAATCTGCGTGCCAGTCTGCAGCAGGTGATCGATGGACTGGCTCAGCTGGATGAAACCTCAGACGAGCCGGTTCCAATCGAAAGCAACGCCGGCATTAACCTCGATGGACTACAGAACTCACTGCAACAGCTTAAAGAGCATCTGGATACCGACCTGAGACAGGCAGGGGCCTTGCTGAAAGAGATCCAGCAACAAGCTAACGGCACAGAACTCAGCCAACCCCTGGCCGAGATAGAACAAGCATTGAATGAATTTGACATAGATACTTCTAAAACCACTATTGGACGCATTTTGAAAAAGGCGTAAAGGGAAGAGACAGCAATGAACACAGAAAAGAAACGCATCCTTATCGTGGACGATTCAGCGGATGACATCCACTTCGTGATGGAAAGCTTCTCAAAAGATTTTGCGGTGCTGGCTGCTACCAGTGGTGAAAAGGCGTTGCAGATAGCGGACAGAGATCCTCGCCCCGACGTCATCTTGATGGATGTGGAGATGCCGGGAATGAATGGATATGAGACCTGCCGTCGTTTGAAGGAATCCGAATCCACGCGGGATATAGACGTAATTTTCGTATCATCCCACGATACAACCGAAGAAAAACTTGCCGGTTACGACGCGGGCGGCAGCGACTACCTTATCAAACCGGTTCAGCCGGATATGTTGCTACAGAAGGTCAAGCTGGCCATTAACAACAGAGCTGAGCGTGAGGCATCAGCGGAGGAAACCACCTCGGCCATACAGACGGCAATGACCGCTATCTCAAACAGTGGCGAAATGGGTGTGATCATTGAGTTTTTTCGGCATAGTTTTTCTGCTGACAGCAGTGAAACCCTGGCACGGCAGATAGTGGAAGCCACCGCCAACTATGGACTGGAAAACAGTGTGCAGATCAACAATTCCGGAAAGCCCGTCTATGCAAGCAGCAATAAGTCCATACCACCGCTGGAACAGGAACTTCTGTCAAGACTCACGGGAGAGACACGGATCTTGGAAAGCGGCAACAGACTGATCCTTAATTTTGGAAGTGTCTCACAACTTATTAAAAACATGCCTGACGATGATGATCGGCGCGGCAGGCTGCGTGATCATCTGGCCATTCTGCTGGAAGGTGCTGAAGCCCGTGCTAAAGCACTGGTCATCCAGACAGGGCTTGCCAATGTTGTGGCTGACTCTAATCAAACACTATTGGAAATCGAGAGTCTGCAGAAAATACAGCACAAGTGAGTCTTCGACCTCGTGAAAGATTTTGGGACATCCCAGTCCCCAAAATCGACTCGGCCTTCGACAGCCTGTTTGTGCCCCGGCCGTCCCGGTCACTGGCACTACGCGACAACCT
>JAESPE010000106.1 GCA_016756835.1 gamma proteobacterium endosymbiont of Lamellibrachia anaximandri
GCTTCGTAACTTCCATCTTCTCAGAACGGGGGCAGGATGCTCTACCCTCAAATCCCAGACAAATTTCCTCTATCGCAATGAATCCGCTATATTTCTACCCACAAATTTTCCTGAAGAGCCGGAATTATCTGGAATACTTTCTACCGCACAGCAAAATACACACTTTTTAGAAAGCCCTCGTATTCAACGGTCTCTGAGTAAATCTGACTTTTCCTTTGATGAGCTTGAGAATGGAAAGACTGATATTTTTATTGTCCTGCCAGCAGGACGGCTTTTTGCCTATAACCGCTTTTTACGGATGCTGCTCAGTATTGCCATTACAGCAGTCACACGCTTTAAAACCAAACCCAATCCACCAGTCTATTTCCTGATTGAAGAAGCGGCTGCACTTGGGCGGCTAGATGTGATTGAAAGTGCTTACGGACTCATGGCGGGGTATGGCATGCAACTCCACATGATCGTGCAGGACTTTAATCAGCTTGCCTCAATTTACGAGAAACGCTGGCAAACCTTTATTGCTAACAGTGGCGTTATTCAGATTTTTGGCACCAATGACCTCATGACAGCAGAATATACATCTCGTCTCTGCGGCATTGGTACAGTTGAGTCATTAAGTGAAGCTAGTGCAGAAAGACGAGCAAACTTGATTTCTGACCCTCACTTCTTAAGCCGTGACGATGCCCTGATATCTCGAAGTCTGATTACGCCGGATGAAGTCACGACCATGCATCCAGCGGCACAAATTTTAATTCTTTCTCATTCTTATCCTGTTGCCTGTTTTAAGACAGCATATTTTCTGGACAAGCGTTATCGTGACAATAAAGGTAATCCACTCTTTGATATCCATCCCCACTACGCAAAACACCCTCTTGCTTCTCCCGTGAACTTTATGCGCACTGGTTTTGACATTGGTAGCGCTCTTGATCAGATATTTGATGGAGGCTAGCCATGATTATACGGACATGGATCAATATTCTACTTCTCATAGCCTGTGCTTATGGCGCATATGGAGTGCTAAACCAAACTAATCTAGCCTTTATATCTGGCCAGTGGGGATACTATTTCTACCTAATATCACCTTGGATACTGCTTTACGGCTCTGCAAAAGCATGGCATCGCTGTTTTATATGGCGGCGCATGCTAAATGCTCGCCATATGCCGCCTGCATTAAGCCGTGGTGAACATCGTACAAGTAACACTATTCAGCATCCTAACATTCTGGAGCACAGCTCTTTCCTGCTCTTGATATTGGCGATAGCAGCAATACTCAAACAATTCTCAATTCCACATATTCCATGGCTGCTTGGCTCGCTTCTTGGAGCATGGTTCCTGCTACGCCTTATGGCTAGAAAGTGACTTAATACCAATGGATATGCCCCTATATTTCAAATATTTACAAAAAATCGCAGATTTCTGCGGTTTTTGGGGCGATTGTTTACCATTTATTAAGAGATTACCCTCTACCATAGATGGTATGAGAGCACTTTCGGGCAATTTTATGCCCAGTGCTCTTTTTTATTGCGGAACCGAGTTCGCATGTGTGTCCAAGCAACTGATCAGCATCCATGGCACACACGCTCTCATAGTGCGGTCTCAAATACTAAAACTTGTTCCGAGACATGAATTCGAGACTTTGGCAAAACAACATCATTCCGGCCGATCTTTCCGCACAGCCTCTCGCTGGGCACAGTTTGTGACGCTGATGATGGGACAACTGTCTGGTCGAAACAGTTTGCGCGACCTAGTTGAAAACATATCAGCCCAATCCCATCGTCTTTACCATCTGGGCTGTAGAAGAATCTCGCGTTCAAACCTCTCCAGAATCAATGAAGATAAGCCATATGCTTTGTACGAGGCGCTATTTGGAAGATTGCTGAGTCGTTGCCAGGGCATTGCACCAAACCATAGCTTTCAGTTTAACAATCCTCTGTACTCGTTAGATGCCTCAACAATTGATCTCTGTCTGTCGGTCTTTCCATGGGCAGATTTCCGAACCACTAAGGGCGCAGTAAAACTCCATGTTGGCTTGAACCATGAGGGTTACCTGCCTGAGTTCGTTACCGTTACAGAAGGTAAAGATCATGATGTTACAGTGGGACGCACACTGGAGTTTCCTAAGGGTAGCATTGTTGCTGTTGATAAAGGATACAACGATTATGGATGGTATAACCAACTGACAACAAAGGGAATATTTTTTGTTACTCGTCTCAAGAGGAATGCAAAATATCGTGTTGTGAAACGTCATTCAGTTATATCAAGCAAGGGACTAACCAGTGATCAGATAATTGAATTCACAGGTGCAGTAACTGCAAAGAAGTGCCCAATATCGCTGCGCCGCATTGGCTATCGTGATCCAGTAACAGGCAAACACTATTTTTTTCTGACCAATAACTTCAAGCTTGCGGCTAAAACGATTGCTGATATTTACAAAGCTAGATGGCAGGTTGAATTATTCTTCAAATGGATTAAGCAGAACCTGAAAATCAAATCATTCATCGGTACCAGTAAGAATGCAGTGATGACGCAAATCTGGATAGCGCTGTGTGTTTATCTGCTTCTGGCTTTTCTGAAATTTCAATCTAGGCTGAAGAAAAGTATGCAGCAAATGCTGCGACTATTGCAGCTTAATCTCTTTGAAAAACGTGATCTGATGGGATTGCTACGGGGTGATCCACCGCGAGACGAACAGATCAATATCAATCAACTGGTTCTGTTATGAAAGTTAACGGGACAGCAGTGAAGCCTCTTATAAAAACGAACGTTTTTGTTAGGATTCGGTGCAATATTGTTGGAATTAGTTTTGGAGCTAGAAAAACCTAAGTCAACACAACAACTTAGGTGGCTGCTCTACAAAGCGGCGGGACTAAGCATAGCCCTCAGACTTTAATGTTCGTTTATGTCTAAGCTTTATGGAAATGATGTAAGTGGAATTTTGGAATGAGAAAACTGGGCTATATTCGCACCTCGACAGACAAGCAATTGACTGACCGCCAAGTTCATCAATTGCGCGAGATATGCGACCAAGTTTTTATTGAAGACGGTGTATCGGCTGTGCGCAAAAAGCGACCTGTTTACGAACTGGTAATGGCGGAGCTAAACACCGGAGATGTGTTCGTTGTTTCCTCACTAGATCGAGCCTTTAGGTCATCCCTTGATGCACTGTCTGAGCTGGAAAAACTCCACCAACGAGAAATTCAGTTCCAATCCCTATCCCAGAACTTTGATACCACCACACCTGATGGCAAATTTCTCTATACACTGGCTGCGGCTTTGGCCACATGGGAGCGAGAGATTTTATCCATGCGCACCAAGGAGGGTCTAGAAGCAGCAAGGCGGCGCGGTAAAAAGTTGGGGCGACCTAAGAAATTGAGCGTGGAGCAAATCGCACAAGCACGCCATAAACTGGACACTGACGTTTATTCATCAATTACCGGACTGGCTGAATCTTTCCGCGTTCATGAACGCACTTTAATACGGGCGCTGGAAGAGTAGTTTCGTTCTGGTAGTTAGCCAGACATATATATCGTCATGAAAATATAAGAGGATGAGTATCAAGCTTCACAGATATGGCGAAGAGATATAGATTCTATATCGTGCTCGCCAACCTTCTTGGCGGCTTTAACGGTAAGTTTCCGTTTCAGAATTGCAAGGTCAAACAGAAACTCAAGTGTGCCTGTATTGTTTAGCAAAGCTGGCACTAAATAAAATGCACCGAAACGGCGGTACAGTTCTAGAAATTCCTCCAGATTGGCATCGCTGTCAGGCTCCATCACCAATGATCGACTAGTGTAGGTAGTCATCCGGCTGGATTCGCATCCGTCTTCTTCTGGGGGCTTAGACGTTATTATTACGCAATAATGGTGCTTATTCTGCTGCGGCAACTGACGGATGGCAGATATGTAAATCTCTTCATTTCCATCGTTTTCACCAAATCGCTCTCGCCAACGTTTAAATATTTTTCTCCCGCCAACGCCATCCTCGAACATAAATGCCATATACGGCGGATAGAATGAGTCAAATTGTGCATAAGCAATACCTCTCCATCTAGCTCTATCCCATGCATGCATATCGATAACTGATCGCACACCTAATTCACGATGATCCAATATTTCTGGTTGAGTCGTAGGGCTATCACCCGCTTCTTCCGCTTTTTCATTGAGCTGTCTAGGAATAAGCGTTGGCCGTATATCACGAATTTCATATGACCTCTTCATATCTTCATGCCAGTCATCCAGTCGTGAAACACGTTTTGATGCTAGCCTGCTATAGCTATTCGAAGCAGCAGTAATCATTGCTACCCGGTGGTGCACGGCATCATCAGCGTAGAGCTTATCGAGCAGAGACTCCACATCACTAAACACACAGGCTGTAGCAAGTACTTTCCCCGATACCTCTATCATAAATCTACTGATTTCTCTCTGTCGTTCAAAGTTTGCAAGCGAAAGCGTGCATGGCCAAATTAGTGTTCCAACCATTTCCATTGCGTCTATCTCAAAGGATGGCTCTGACACCTCATCACTTTCATCTAAACTGATGCAGATTCGCTCTGTGTGAGGAGTGATACGATGGGTAATTGCAGTTGCGAAAAAGGCTTCAAGAGTTCCCAACACTGCCTCTCCAACGAGAATAGATTGCGAACCACTGTCAAAGTTGATTTCGACACGCATTCCAAGAATTCTGGTAACAAGAGTATGCGGGCCAGCATCGTTCAATATGATAGAGTCACGAATGTTTTGAGAAACCGGCTGGCTCGCAAGTGACGAAAATACATGATTTATTTCTTCGTCAGATTCAGTTGTGGGAAGATCTCCTTCAGCACGCAGGATATCAACATAGCCAAATATGTATAAAAGCGCAGATCGCGCCATGAACAAGCCCATTGCACCTAGTACATCCGGTACATCTTCCAGCTTACGAAGTTCAGCCTCATCTAAATTCAGAATAGCGCTTCCAAGTGCCATATCTAATTGGCGAATATCATCGCTAAATTTGGCCTTCAAATCCTCTGTTATCGGGATAGAAGCTAATGCCCCATTGAATAATTGAATCGCTAGTAGAAAATCCGGAAGCTGGCGTAACTCCAATGCCAGCCAAGCCAATATTTTCATTGTTGGAATAAAGCTTTTAGGCAATTCGCTGTCTTCTTCAGCCTTCATAATGAGTGATGCGGAAAGAATTATGCAATTTGCTCGTGCGGCCCATAACAAGCCAGCACTTCTATATGCAAGTGTTAATAGCTGGAGCGCCTCAATCAGATAAGTGGAATACTCTTTTTTTGTCAGCATCATTGCCGCTTTGCCAAGAAGACGGATCATGTCTAGGTTGTCTGAAAAGTCTAGATTTTGCGCTCGCTTGAGTAATATCAAAGCACCTTCCGCTTCACTTTTTCGGCTTGAGACAAAATCCGCCATCGTCTCAATAAGACTATTATAGGCAGGGTCATTCCCTGCTACATTTCCAGCAGCCTCTACCATTGATACCAATCGTTCAACCTTAAATTCACCGAGACCAGCGGCTTTTTCAAAAATACTGGAAAAACTGTGCCAGACACCTGATAGCTCCTCGCTATTATTTTTCATAAGAATTTCATTCATATGAATGATAACTAACGATGTCTCAGCCTCAAGACAGTTGTTGGGTCTATCTTTTTCGGTAATTGATTGCTCTAGCGCACGCTTAAGATTTGCGATATGCGCACCAAGCTCACAATCCTCCGCTGACATGTGCCCATGAACAACTGAGTTTACTAAGAGCTGAAGCATGTTACACAAAAATTCTAAATTTGATGCATGATCAGACTTTAGTGCAAATGCTTCAAAGGAATTGTAATTGTCTTTAAGGAATTGAAAATCATCAAACCACCAGAACGCAGTCCAGATATGCTCATATTGAGCTTCCAACTGTTGCCGATATGCTCCATCTGCATTAGCCAGCCTAATAGCACGAAGAAACCGACCATCGGTTTCTGTACGAGGCCTCTCCAGATTACGAGATAATTTGGCTGCAACGAGGGCTTCTGTAACTCGCTGCCTCTCCATACCCCGGAAAGCTTCAGGGTCATCAAACAGGCTTTCTATGTCAGTGAGTTGTTGAGACCTTGAATAGTCAGACGGCCCTAATCTAAAGGAATTACTATTCTCCTGTCCGATTCCCAAATAATTGAACGCTATATCCTTACGGTCATTTTCTATGATTTCCTTTATAATCCATGAGCGGTCATGAATCGTGACTGAAATGCCATACTGCTTTGAAAGCTCGTCTTCAAGACGGGCCCGATCTTTATCTCTAGCAAATCTACTAGTGACAAATATTATCCTGTTATAGCCTCTATCTGTTTCAATAATTCCTTTTACATCATTACGAACTTTTTCAGTCCATTTCTTTTTTGCGCTAAATGCAAACGCCCACCTTTCACGCCCGGCTTTAGATTCTCCTACGTAAAACAGCTCTGAAATATCGTCAGAAACAGGATAAGACTCAGTATCCGCCTTACTGTCGCCTCCACCATCCGGCCCCGTATGCGGCCGTAGATTAGGGCAAATTGTTCGCTCACATAATTTCCGGCAAAACACCTCAAATTCATGAGTTTCATTTCGTGAAGTAATCGTTTCAAGGCAATATTCAAAAGTTGATTCATCAAGCACGTATTGCACTTGATCCTTGGTATCCGAGTAATATTCAGGCCGCAGTTCCCTCATAAACTGAGTGGGCGATACTTTCTCTGAATGTATAGCTTCAACTTTTTTCATTTCACCTTAACTTTTCATACAAAAACATTATGTCGATATAGCGTCAGCCGTTACTTCTATTAGTTCAGTAAATAGCCTAGTGTCTTCATGCAACTGCATTATCGAACATTCCATTCCCTGGCCCTTGGCCAGCTTGATTGATCTAACTGTAACTTATAGGTAGTTGTGGGGTTAAGAGATAGTGCCAATTCTCTTGGAATTGGCATATCTAGACTCTCAAGAATTAAACCTACAAGCGCCCTTGCTTGAGGACCGTAGTAGTTCATAGCCAGTATTATCATTCGCTTCTGCTCACCGGCAGACAAGCCAGAGATATACCGGCGCATCTTCTTGAGAGAGAGATTTACATTTGAATCTGAGATTTTCTTGATGTCTTTCAACACATCAAGATATTGAAGCAACTTAACGTCGTCTTCCTTGATGGGAATGCGCGTGACCACTGTTTTAACGCGTAGGGTGCCAAACTTTTTTTCCTGACGACCACCGTTGAAGGCAATGATAATAGTGCGTGGAACCTGCGTTGTAAGGCCTAGCTTGTTATAGAGTGATAGACCTGTCACATAACCACGCACTCGCCCGCCCTTGTACAGAATGGAGCGGATCAACTCGCTATCCGAGGGTTTTCTCAGGCCAAACACCCCCTTTTTAGGAACAAAAAACTTGCCTTTAGAGAACCGCTCAAGCCTCTTTTCAGAGACCATACGGCCAATCGCCTTAATTACAGCGCTTGGCGATTTCGCATAGTTTGGCAGCTCTTGATAGCCGAATATCTGCCCAGCAGGCATGGCTTCAACGCTATTTAGAATCGATTTAGCAATACTCATGCGCATCTCCTTACAATATAAGGATATAGCGATTGAACTTATATTGCAAGTTTTTACTTCTATTAACATGACATATTAATGGGTAAACATACCCATATTGTAGAGGCATCCCTGCCTCTACAGGGAAAGTCCGTCAAAACTCATGGGCGTTAGTGACTATCAGGTTACGTTCAATTTCTACGATCTCACCGTTTATTTTCATGTCACGGGCTATGGCTTGATAGTCGATGTAGTATTGGAGGCTTTCAGGAATTTCGGTTGTTTCTTCGATAAGCTCTTGTGCGTAGTCTTCTGCTGTTCCGTAGTGAAGGTAAACCTCGTCATAACGGCTTAGCGCATCTTCCAGACTGAGATAGTCGAGCAAGTAACAGAGCCGAGTTGCATCATCTGATGCCAGGTCTTCAAGCTCATCGAACCAGAGGGAGATATCGCCTTGTTGGATGTTGGCGGCATCAAAGAGGCTGGGATGGTGGGCATCGCCATTTATGAACTGAATTTCGACCTCTTCACATCCCCTTTCGTTTAGTTGTTCCATGCCATTTTCAAATCGTTCGATACTGTCGAAGTAAAAGCCTGTGTGCTCTATGGAGTATGGTTGTGCATATAATTCGGTCATTGGTCTATCTCCTGTTCGTGAAATCGTGGCTCACGCGATAGGCGCGGGTAACAGGAGGGACGGAACAGCCCGAAAACCATCACTGGTGCGGCTCGCAGCGTAGCGAGAACACGGGTGGTGGTTGTAGCCGTCAGGGTAGGCTTGCAGGACTTCCGCCCGCGCATAAAGTTGCCACACTAAATTTCACATACGGGAGATAAATATGACCGCCCGCACAACTATGTCCGATGCAGGCGTTAAACAAACAGTGGAAGAAAAAGAGCCTCCGTGGTGAACGTGCTCTCATTGTAGTGAAGAGGTTAATTTCTGATCATAATGTATCTGGCGATACTGACCCTAAAGTGATCCGGTACCGCGCATGACCGGCTTGTGCAACCGCTCCCTCATTTCGACATGAATGCACAGGCAAAGCTGCATATAAACGCGGCATCAGTATTTCTACTTTGACCTATTGAAGCCTTCCTTTGAGTGGCCTTTTTATGACTCGGTTTTAGCGAAAAAGAACAAAGAGACAGACAAGCGCCAAACGCTTCTCCACAACCGTTACGACCAAAGGTGCAGTCCTTCATCCAATTTCGCATCCCGGCCTTATCAAAGGCCGCAAAGGTGCGGCCTCCAAAATAGGAGGTTAAAATGAAACTGATTACACAATTTGAATTAGCAGCAAAAAGCAAAACTGAGCTTCATGCATTATTGAGGGAGGTTTTCAACGAACTGGCGAGAAGTAACCCTGATACACATCAGCGCAGAAACGCACTGGCATCCATTGAGAATATCCAAAGAGAAATAGGTTCAAGGGCTTTTGCCTTATAAAATAGTCTGAAATTCTTAGAACGTTAGATTGCTGAGCGTGTAATCTAGTGGATTATTCTTTTAGCTGTAGCGAATAAAATATATTATTTATCTGCTTTACATAATAATCATGTCATTAAGATTAAAAATTAAGCAATCATCCTCACACTGAGAATAATTTTTTTCATTATACTCTTCCATTTGCGAATAAATTAATTGAATTGATGCGTTTTGCACTGCCGCCAGCGCAACGCCGAGTGTTGATATTTTATTATTCAAAGGCGCTACCACCGTATTATATTCTTGCTTATCATCCACCAATTTAAGAACAATATCTTTTACCTCATCAGGATCTATTAGTGAATGCTCAAAAATATGTATATTTTCATTTGTGTAGTAAGCAACCAGCTTATCTGTAAACTCTTTATTTAATTCATATAAACTAGTAGTAATAGAACAGCTTTCACCACCATAGCCTATAGATATAAAATCAGGTTCTAAGGCATCAATGATATCCTTAGCCCTTTCGTACTCAAACCCAGATAGAAGCACCAGATGAGTAGGTTTATCAACTGAAACATCTCCCATGTAGCCTAATACTGACCGAATTGACTCAACTCCATCACTTAAATATTGAGATACTGATGCAAATCTATAGAACAGATAGATCCCAGAATATTCTTCGTTATTAATAAGAAGATAACGCACAAGTATCAATAGACTCTCACGCGTAAACGTTGAGATATCTATCACGACATTAGGAGTCGCCCCATCTGTTTCGGCATTCTCAACAAAACGCATTATTGCATCAGCTATACTTGTAGGACTCGTGTAGTCCATTTCAAAACGCTGGCCATCAAACTTTTTCTCTAGCTTAGAAACATTTTGTGAAGAGTTGCTTAAGAATTGTTTAAAATAAAAGACACCCGTCTTAGAAACACGTTCAGAGTCAAGATATTCGTAAAACGACAAACACCTATCTTCAAAACTCGCACAAACCATAAGATAATCAATTTCATCTGGAAGCTGCTCCAATAATCTTTGTTTAACGATATTGATAGTCATCATAGCCCCTCAAGATCCAAAAGCTGTTGATTATCTTCAAATTCCCCAGAATAAACCGATCTTTTAAGTCTCTCCCTAACAAACGCCTGGGGGTCTTCAACAGCTAATTTTAAGTGTTCAGGTGTTAACGACATATGAGCTGCATACCCTGAAGGATCAAGCTTAAAATATGGCGCGAGTCTTCTGTTCAGTGTATATAACAAATTTCTTCCAACGCCTTCTTTCCGAGCGATGCTTTTAATACTTAGATACCCCCACTCAGTTGCTAGGTCAACAACGTTCTGTACATCTGGAGTTAGAGGCTTAGTGACCATAAATGATAAAAATCGCCTTTCACTATCATCTGACAATAACTTCCTTTGAAAACATTGACCAAGCGCATTAATTAAATTTCTAAGCCTTTCAATTCTGTTAATACTATGATCATACCCTGACGCTTCATCCTGTCTAAGTCTATCGAACTCCTCTAATACGTATTCTTCTGACCATCTATAAATAACCTGATCTTGTATATTTGCAGGAATTTCTGTTATTTGGATATTCCCGGAAGCAACTATTTCTGCGTACATCCTTGATGCTGGCTCTAAAAAATACCTGATCATTCCTGATGAAATATCAACAAGACTCTTAAACCCAGAGTAACTGAAGGTGTTAGTCTTTTTCGACTTAGCGAGTTCTTTCATGTAGTCAGAAACAGCATACCTCGTGACATCATCTGACTTCCTGCTTGAAACACCAGAACCAGACTCCCATTTTTCTGAAATAGCCCTCTTAACACCATCAAGCTTTTCCCTCTGAACCAAGTTTTCAGGAAAAAACTTAAGGGGATCAGAATTTGATATATGGTTAACTTCCAAACGGCGCCTAACTATACTCTGAACACGATCATAGTAATGACTAGAATGCTTTGAAGTATAAACAGCGCTGATGTCTATCTCAGAAAAATCATGCGCTCTTTCAATTAACACATCTTGTGTAGTTCGCCATGTCTTGTAACGTTGTTGCGTTGACACCTTCATACATACGTCATTTGTAGTTCTGTATGAAACCCATGTGTTGAGTATTTTTTGCATCCTTACCGGCAAATTATCCGCATCATCAACCATCAGATAAATCGGGCCATTCGGAGTGAAGTCTAAAGATTTAATTAACCTTATAAATGGCAAGAAGAATTCTTCATACCCATATAGTGCATTCTCATATGGCTGAAATTCCTTATTAAAAGCAAGATTTGCCATATATCTTTTTGCATTATTTCTTTCACTTTTCAATACCCGAGAAATTGCATCCATGTATCCTTGTACACTGGCTAAATCTTCATTCACATTAATTTCCGAACCACACGACTCAAATATAGTTCGGCAACCGCAATAAAATGCCTCAAGAGCTTCCAGCTTATCATCATTCAAAACAGAGGCAATTAAACCTAGAGAGCCCATCACTTTAAGCACAACATTACATATCATGAAGTGCTCTGCCAAAAGCCAATAAGGAGAACCATCTAATCTTTCTAACTCACTTAAAGCATAATTTGGACTTTTGATCGGAACGTGAATTGCGTAATGTGATAATTCGCGTGCCGACGAAACTTTCTTTGCCGCCACCTGAACTTGCGGCTCCAGATAGCGCAGCATCATGCTTTTCCCAGTCCCTCTAGCTCCATGAAGAAAGGTATGCTCTTGAGCAAGTAAACGAGGAAAATCCGAATACACATCAATAAATAAGCTTGCAATATCCTCAGCCTTTAGCGTTTCTGGAGTCTTAACTGAAAATGGATTCATTGCTCGATATCCCCATTGCTTGCCATCTCTATTTTCACGCTCTCTCCACACCATTTCGGGTGTACAGCCTCAAACGAAAACATTTTTGAAGGATAGCCATCCTCAGCCAACTCAAAGACTTCTTGCCTCACCTCCGAGTCACCATCATAGATCTTGACTACTGCTCTTATTTTATTGACTGCAACAACTTCGTACATAAAAGCCTTGCAATAACACAACTCACAAAACATTTTCTCCAAACGGGAGTTAATTTCATCTATTAAATATTCTTCTCCCCCATCTTTACCCTTCTTATTAACAATTTCATCCATCGTCAATTCATATTTTATATTTATACACTTGCTTCCTAAGTCAACATCAACACTAGTAATTGAATTTGCATAGTAATGATAAATTTCCGATTTGCGGGGAAGAGCATTTCTTTCCATTAAAAAACGTGCCGCCCTTGATCTATCCTCGCATATTTCGTCTGCAAACCTTACTAAGGCTGCTATCATGCGTGGCCTAAATCTTATTGCCCGATAACTGGACTCTTCGTCCAAATTGGAGTTACGGATAGTGTCTTTTGTTGCGTCACCTTTCTCATCAAGCGCTTTTCCGCCATGAACCTCGGCAATTTTAGCGATAGGTAGCGCCTCAAAATTATCGGGACATAAAGCTCGACCCATCTCAGTAAAAAACTGTAATGGTCTTTTTTCGTGGCCATCCCTACCTAATATATTGCCGGCATCATGTAAAAGAATTGATATGAGTAATATGAATACTTCATATGGGAGTAAACCGATATCTTCATTGGGAATATGAGCATTAAGCCCTAGTAGTTCACCTGCATATTTTATTACAGCATTAAAATGCTCAACACTATGATCAGTATAGATACCTTGATCTTCTGGCCTCCTCAGAAAAATTCGTGGGTAGTTTCCGGTACGGGTAACGCCCCAAGCGCGTGATATAAAGCAATTTCAGCAGCATGGTAGGTCCGAAATCCG
>JAESPE010000107.1 GCA_016756835.1 gamma proteobacterium endosymbiont of Lamellibrachia anaximandri
TCCATCTTCTCAGAACGGGGGCAGGATGCTCTACCCTCAAATCCCAGACAAATTTCCTCTATCGCAATGAATCCGCTATATTTCTACCCACAAATTTTCCTGAAGAGCCATCTTCTGCAGAGGTACCAGCTCCAACCCACTTATAAACTTCTCTAGCGCAATAATCTTTTATTTGTTGATATCTATCAAATTGATCCCCCATACCATGAGGGAAATGATTTTGGTCTTTTGACTTTTCTTTAAGCCAATATTCCAAGGGCAATAATTGCTGTGTGTTATGCGTCATATCCCTGTACCCTTGCTTAGCTCTGATTGATAATTGACGCAAAAATTGCTTTTGCCAATAATGGCGGCACAGCATTACCAACTTGCTGTTGCTGAAAACCTATAGATCCAATAAACCTAAAGTCATCAGGAAAAGATTGGAGTCGAGCAGCCTCTCTTACTGATAGACCGCGATTTTGAGTTGGATGTATGAGCATATTTTTCCGATAATTTCCTATAACCACAGACGGTTCACCATTTATTAGGCGCTTATATATACCTGTATGACACCTTGACCTATCCACATAATTTCCCATTAAGCTTTCAGGTATATCTTCCCAATTACCACCTTGCGGAATATGCATATATCTCTCTATGACAGTGCTATTGTTTCTTGTAACTAGATGATTGTGGCACCCATTACTCTTTTGTCGATGCTCTTTTGCATATGAATAATAAGCCTTTTTTGTGTACTTCATATAACAATTAGATGCACCATTTTGCAAGGTAGGCAGATCACTTATCGCCTGTTTAACAGTAACAGCTTTATCATGGCTTGGTTTTGGAAAAATAAATTCTTTTCTACCTAAGAATCCAACTACGAAGAATCTAGATCGCCGCTGTGGTATTCCATAGTCTGTAGCATTTAACAACCTAGCCGAAGTCGTATATCCAATCCTTTCTAACTTTTCAATAATATCATTTGCAAAGTATCCTTTTTCCGTTTCCAAAATTCCTTTTACATTTTCAAACACAACCCATTCTGGTCTAATATCTCGCACTACCCTAAGAAACTCTTCGTAGAGCCAATTATTTGTATTTTCTTTCGACCTGGTTCTTTGATTTGAGGTCGAAAACCCTTGGCAAGGAGGCCCGCCAAAAACCATAACAGGCTGACCGCTTCTACTGACCACTTTTTTAGGTTTAAATTTTCTGATGTCGTCTACAAAAACACCGTTTATCGGCACATGGTTTATTAAATACGTTTGTGCAGCATGATAATCCTGCTCAACAACTTGCTGAACATCAACACCTGCCATTTTGGCCCCAAGCGACATCCCTCCTGCGCCAGAAAAAAGATCAATCCCAATCATAACTTTTTCTTTACGTATCCAAACTATCTAAATTAAAAATGTCAACTTAAACTCACAAATGTAGCATCTAGCCCCTACGCATTGCCGTAGCCTCACAAAATTTTGCTGAGCACATATTCCACTGAACATAGGAGAATATGGGGAAATCAAGAAACAACCAAGTAAAAAACACCTCAAGATGATGATTATCAAGATATTATTGACAGCCTAGCATACCTTTTTTGTTGACTCCCTTCTAAAAAAGCTTATTATGATTCATATACAGAGCATTAATAGCCCTTGTGATCTGTATATAGCCCATCATGGGGGAGGTCAGCAATGCCAAAATCAATCAACCGAACATATTCTCGCTATACCCGAGAAGCCACTAGGCTGTTGGGGCAGATGATTAAGCTCAAGCGGACAAAACGCAAAATCACCGCCAAAGACCTTGCGGAGCGTGCGGGCATATCACGAGGCCTGCTCCAACGCATCGAAAAGGGTGATCTCAAGTGCGAAATTGGTGTCGTGTTTGAGCTAGCTACCTTAGTAGACATTAAGCTATTCGATGCTGATAACTCCTCGCTGACAGGACATATCAATCGCACCGAAGAAACCCTGGCTCTCCTGCCAAAACATGTGCGGAACACAAAGGAGGTAGATGATGAATTCTAAGCCTCCCCCCTACATTCAAGCCTTTATCTGGATTTGGTTACTAGGAGAAACCTCTCCTGTCGTAGCCGGTAAATTGAGGCTTGAAGGACAAAACCTTCTCTTTAACTACGGCCAGAGCTATTTAAAACGTAAGAACGCAATTGCAATCTATGATGCAGAATTACCCCTTAAATCAGGTATTCATCCCCTATCGGCAGGCTTGAGTATGCCAAATTGCATCCGCGACGCGGCACCTGATGCCTGGGGCCGCCGCGTTCTCATTAATCGCCTATTGGGATTAAAGGGGGATGATGCAAGCAACACCACTCAACTAGATGAGCTAACGTATCTACTTGAATCTGGCTCTGACCGGATTGGAGCGCTGGATTTCCAGCACTCAGCCACCGAATATATGGCCCGCTCCCCCGTAAATGCATCCCTAGAAGAACTTCTAGATTCAGCAGCCCGTGTTGAAAGTGGTGTGCCCCTGACACCAGAGCTAGATCAAGCTCTCCATCATGGCAGTTCCATCGGGGGAGCGCGCCCTAAGGCACTGATTGAAGAAGGTGATAAGAAATACATCGCCAAATTTTCATCATCCACCGACCTATACAGCATTGTGAAGGCTGAATTCATCGCGATGCGCCTAGCCTCGTTAGCAGGACTAGAGGTTGCCCCTGTATCCATGGCTTATGCCTCCAATAAGGATGTGTTGCTTATTGAACGCTTTGACCGCTTTCACGTGCCGGATGGATGGGAGCGGAAAGCTATGGTTTCCGGCCTGACCCTACTGGGTCTGGACGAAATGATGGCCAGATATGCCAGCTACGAAGACCTAGCCGAAATTATCCGACATCGCTTCAAAGATGCTCCAGCCACCTTACGCGAACTGTTTTCCCGCCTAGTGTTCAATATCTTGTGCGGGAATACGGACGATCATGCTCGCAATCATGCGGCATTTTGGGATGGGGAAATGTTATCACTGACACCAGCCTATGATATTTGCCCGCAAGGACGAACAGGCAATGAAGCCACGCAAGCTATGCTGATCTCCGGTGCAAACCGTATGAGCCAGATCACTGCTTGCCTAGATGCTGCACATCACTTCCTGATGTCAAAAAAAGAAGCTCGTGAAATTATCGAGCATCAAATTACTGTGATAGAAACGAACTGGGCAGCAGTGTGCGATGAGGCAAATTTAAGTGAAACAGATCGCACACTATTCTGGAAACGGCAATTCTTAAATCCGTTTTCGCTAGAGGGCTTCTAGCAAACTTCCAATAAAGTTCTAATAAACTTCGTTTTAATACAAGCGACAAGCGCTTCGTCACAACCGTTACGACCAAAGGTGCAGTCCTTCATCCAATTTTCGCATCCCGGCCTTTTAAAAGGCCGCAAAGGTGCGGCCTCCAAAATAGGAGGTTAAAATGAAACTGATTACACGATTTGAATTAGCAGCAAAAAGCAAAGCTGAGCTTCATGCTTTATTGAGAGAGGTTTTTAACGAACTGGCGAAAAGTAACGCTGATACACATCAGCGCAGAAACGCCCTGGCATCAATTGACAATATTCAAAGAGAAATTTATTCAAGGGATTTATGCCCTTGAACCATTCTAACGAACAACCCTCTCCTTACACCCATTCCATGTGCTGTATATTGGGTTTATCCGTGCCAACCAGAAAACGAATGAAAAGCGCATTCTGATATCCAAGCTGTTCTTTGAATGCACTGAGTTTTGCTAAATCCTTTGCTTCAGACTCAGGGTTTGTACTCTTTTTTACTTCAATGACAAGAAGATTATTTTCTGTCATTCTTTTATGAACGATTATATCCGGCACCACATCACGTTCCTCAATAGGTCGATCTGGTGAAATAGTGTAGCGGAGTCGCTTTATTGTATCTTGGTTGCGATTATACTCACAGTCAACATTCCACCCATTGAAATTTTGTTCCAGCATAACCGCAAGCCTGTGCGTTATGGCTTGTTCCGAAGAATTGTTCGTTAGTAGCTCGGCTTCCTCATCCATAAATAAAATGACTATTTCCTCTACTTTTTCTCGAATATCAACTATATCAATTTTTGGCATTAATGCTCCCATTGTTGATAGATAGACTTCCGGCGCTCAAACGCTTCTTTGCCACCTTCCATAATGTCAACGATCTTCTTCTGGCTAGCTTTGCAGTCTATGCTTCCCGCCTCCACCAAGATTTTCTCTTCGTCGAAGCTACAACCACCAATCATCTCAGCATCGCCAAGTACTGGGAAATTGGCGTTATGGGTTGCAAATATGAATTGTTGTTCTGGCTTAATTTCTCGGATCAGCTTAACGACTTCCTCATAAATACTTTGTCCATCAAGATCATCCTCCGGTTGGTCGATCAACAATAGGTCACAATCCTTTTGACTTAGAATAAACAACATCATTGCAGATGCTCTCTGACCCAAAGAATGTGATTTTAGGTCTTTTCCATGGTAAGTGACGCCATAGCTGTTAGGAACCTGATAACTAAGCAGGTCAAATAGATTTTCGTGAAATTGCTGAGCGAACACTTCTGACTTGCTCTTGGCTTCCTTTGCAGCATCATCAAGTGACTTATACACCTCACCGAAATCAGAGTAGCTCTCAGATATGGTTTTATAGGTTTCCTTTCTTATATTGTGTCCGCGAAAGTACTCCTCCATTGTTGTAGCAAACTTTGCGGTGTCTCCCTTATAAGTGGCCTCCACCTTCAATGCCGATTGAGTGTCATTTATCTTATCTAGTGCGGAAGAGACCAGCTTGAATTCCTTGTGCCAACTTTTATTCAAAGCCGCGAGTGCTATTAAAATGTTATTTTGCTTTTCTTTATGCTTGGCCGTTTTCCTGGTCAAGTCTACAATGGACTTCTCAAGCTCTGTTTTTCTCTTCGACAGGTTTACGTATTCATCCGGTTGAATTGATGTTACGCCCTCATCAGATAGTGCTTTGACAAGTTCTCGTTCAGTTTTCGCAAAATCGTCCTTCAGCTCTTCTTTGTCTGACTCTAGCTCTTTTCTAAGATTCTTGAGTTCCTCAGATATCGTTTCAACCCGCTTCGCAACCCCACGAGCATCCTCAATGGTCTTCTTCAATTCCGTCTGCTTTTTGTTGTACTTCTTGAACAACTCCGCATTATATTTTGACTTACAATCCTCCAGTTCTTCGAAATTCTCACCGGCACTTTGAATACTCTCAGTGAGAGATTCAAACCAACCATTAGCAAGCTCGTCAACTTGCACGCAATACGCAATGTCCTTGTCGAATTCAATCTGCTTATCGAGCTTTTCCTCAACACCATACTTCTTGAACTGATCCAAACGAAATTTGATATCCTTGAGTTCTTCCTCGTCTTCTTCTTTCTGCTCTACATCCGTTTCAAGTGATTGCAGGATTTCTATTTTGTCCTTGAGAAGGCTGACGTGGTCGGCAATTTCTGCCCTTATGGGTTTCAGCATATCTCCTACCAGTTTTTCGACGAGATCATGCCCAAATCCTTTTCCGGCGGCGGCAAGGTCTTTCTGGCCGAAATAAAGGGGCTTCCAGACGACTGTTTCTCTTACCGAGACACCCGGCTGGAGGTTTCCATCCATGTAAACATCGGAAGAATGCTTGCTAATTCTACTGATTTCATAAGACTGCCCATGCTTGTCTTTCGCCTCCACAACGACCTTCCCGCCACTTTGTAGTACGTATGGAATTAGCTTTTCTTTGTACTCAACGTCCTGCGCAACCTGACCAAAAGGGATACCTAATACGTAACGAATAGCCTCAAGAACCGCCGATTTTCCGCTTCCGCGAATCCCGATTAAGCAATTCAAATGTGGTGAGAATGGAACTCTTATGCCATCTAGCAATCCTCCCTCAAAACGAACCGCCGTGATATATGAATGATGAACTGGCGGAACCTTCATTGCCACACGATATGAGTGGTCTGATAGTGCATACTTAACCGATTCAAAATTGGGCTCTCCCACTTTCAGATATACGCATTCCCCTCTACCGATTTGCTCAATGTCCTTTGCGTCAGACCCTTCAACTTCAGCAGGGTAGCTGGAACCCCACCAGTCCATAACCTTGACGCGACATTTTGCGTCCGCCTTATCATGTGTACGTACTTTCTGAAAACCTAAACAATATTTCTGTACCAGCGGATGTTCCGAAAGCTCTTTGAGACGACCACCATTTAGTTCGTTCCACAATCCACTTGGAGCTTCGACATGTGCAAAGACAACGAAAAACTCTTTATGAAATTCTTCCAGCTCTTCCAAAGTAGCCTGAAGATTCTGGGATGATCGTCCGTTCTCCTGTTCATAGTCTGCTGGAACTTTCCCCTTAAACGCGGTAGCTAAGAACTGGTTTATAAAGTCTTTGCCGTCCTCTAGCCATTGATCAGAAAACACAACAATCATGTGAACGCCATTGGCACCATCATTTACTGATAGTTCGATCCCAGGCAATACACAGATTCCTTCCTTTCTCGCTTTTTTCTTGATTGCTTTATATTCACCGGTATCAAATTTGTTGTGATTGGTGATAACAGCAATCCGTATATCAGCAGCTTTTAACGCCTCCACGTAGTCTTTGACAAAATCATTTTCTTGATCTGAATATTTAAATTCCTTGTCGGCCTTCGTGTGTAAATGGAAGTCTGTTCTGACCCATTTGCTGCCATTCGAAAACAGGTTTGTCTCCCAAAAAATCATTTGCGCCTCTTTCTGTACAGGTGTTTGTAATGCACTCGTAATTATTAACAGTACTCGCCACTACAGTTCACAATAAACGTCATTATTTATGCGCCAACACCAATTCAGCTAATTCCATATCATAATAATATTTACTGATGGTTCCGTCCTTAATCTTTTCAACAACCATATCAACTATAAACAAGGGAACCAAAAACCATTCTCGTGGAGTTACTGGATTCCCAAAACGATCTTTGATCTGAATATCAAGCTTGGTATTTTCAAAAAACTTATGGAGGACATGCTCAAGTTTACTTCGGTTGATGTTGTAGAGTTCATAAGTCGCAACCACTTCAACGCCAGCCATCAGGTACGTGGGATCATGCTCGGCGTTTGCTATGCGCTTTTCGACCTTCCCCCCTGTCACGCCAATCTTATGGATTACGTCCCGACTCTGAGTGATTGTGGGGTGATCTGACAGGCTTCTGAGCACATAGATCGTCCCACTGGCCAAGTCATCGTCTTCGACCCCATCATCGAATAGCGGCCCGTAATCCATTTCGCTGATTCGTCTACCAGCTTCGTCTTTGTATAGCGCCCTTTGCAAAGATCGCATCAGCAAATCGCTTTCTGTCCCGTTGGAAAAGATCACTCTTAATCGAGCATCGTTTTCACCATTTGGGGCCTTAAAGGTTTCTCCAATTTCGGCAACATAAGCAGTTAAGCCATCAACTATGAAGAAGTTGCCTTGCTCAATAGTAGTGTCTTGCCCAAAACGAATGGTCTTTCGTGCACCTTGATCCAGCTCTAACTTCACCTTCTTGAAAAGCGGGTCAAATTCCTCGAAATCCTCACATGCTGCACGGCTAGCAACTTCTTCCACTACCCGGACAACTGCACGAGGCTTCACATGCCTAAGGAAAGCGATGTGACCCTCCTTCGGCGCTTCGACACCCAACTCGGCCAAAATATCAGCGTCAGAGTCGTATTTCCCAGTTGGCTCAGCAATTTGCCTCTCTACTGACAGAAGCGCCTGGTGGTCAAGAGCACTAACTAGATCACGGTACTCCGCCTGGGCTGCAATACGATCCAACCTAACCGCATACAAACGCTCGAAGATATCGTTGTCTTCTCCATGCTCAGGGGCGTGGCCTTTCTCTTCCACGAATCGCTGAATTTCTTCAAATCCGGCAATTATCCGCTCTTCTTTCGGCGTTAGTTTTGCTTTTTTCTCCTTCTTGACCTCTACGCCAAGCTCTTCAAGCAGCTCCTTGTTGGATTTGTCAGCCATCCGATTCCTCCGCCACCTTCCGCTGCAAGAACGCTATCCCTTCTGCCATACGGCGCTCCCAGGGGTCATTGGAGGTAATCTCCGGCAGTCGCCCGCGTTCTTTCTTGAACTGAACGGCGCGAATCGCCAGCTCACGCGCTTCGTCTTCGGTGAGCTTGATCTTCTTCGAGTTGATAACTGCCTTGACCTGTTTAAGGCTATTCTCATCCATCGACTTGGCAAGAATTGCATAGGCTTCGCTGAACGGGTTGATCTTATCGATCAGGTCGATATCTAAGTCCCGGACATCCATAGCAAACTTTCTGACACCATCCACGAAGGCAGTATTTACAGAAGCTTCTCTGCCATCATCGTCTTGCGTAGCAATCTCTTTTGCTTGTTGGGTCAGGTTAAGTGCTGCAATCGCATGCTGGCGAATCGCCTCTTGATCTTCCTCTTCAAGCTCTGGGTACTTGTCTTTAATGATTTTTCCCATGCGAACCTGAGTCAGCTCTTCAGCAACCAATTCTTCATCAAACAAACCACGTTCCAAAGCCGTCTTATCCTGAACGAAGGCAGTGATAACTTCGTTCAAGTCTTCTTGGCATACGCGCTTTGCGTCATCGCTTTTTGGCTCAGCCAGCCCCTTAATTTCAATCTGGAACTGCCCTGTGCTCTCGTTAAAGCCCACATTGCTGCTTTCGGGGTCATAGCCTTTGTCACCGTAGTCAAAACCTTCGACAGGGCCATTGTTGGGATTCTTAGGCGTGAAATTGAATTTTGGGGCGAGCACCTGTTCCATGAGAAGGCTAGCGGCGATAGCTTTTAGGGTATCGTTTACCGCATCAACAACAGCTTCTTCTGCTGCATCCGGCTCAGCAATAAGATTCGTGAAACGGGAACGAGTTTTGCCTTCCGCATCCCTCGTTGCACGTCCAATAATTTGAATGATCTCCGTTAGGCTTGAGCGATATCCCACGGTTAGCGCATGCTCACACCAAATCCAGTCAAAGCCCTCTTTAGCCATTCCTAGAGCAATGATGATGTCTATATGATCACGGTCATTCTTTGCTTCAGGTCGCTTCAGCGCTGTTAAAACCTTGTCACGCTTAGCAGGATCATCATCAACCAAGTCTGCGACTTTCAATATTCGACCGCTAGCAGTCTCAACGAGGTGGAAGCCGGTATCCGGATCAGTACCACGCCAATCACCCAGTTCGGTAATGATGTGCTCGACCTCTTTTATTTTATCCTTCGTACTCTCCCGAGAGTTGACGTTCGGGATGTGAATGATCGTCTTCTCATCAGGGACAAGTACACTCAGGATTTCGTCTGAATATCGACCTGAATAGAAGTAATACCCGATGTCGAGCATCTTCAGATATTCGTACCCATTAAGCTGTTCGTAATAAGTGTATGTAACCGATTCAAAATTAGCTTCGTCTGCTGGATCAAGAACTGCCTCGGCATCGCCACGGAAGTAAGAGCCAGTCATCGCAACGATGTGCACCCTATTTCGTGCAATAAAACCTCCCAGGTGCATACCCAGCTTGTTGTCTGGATTTGCGCTGACGTGGTGGAACTCATCAACAGCAAGCAGGCAGTTATCAAAAGCAGGAATTCCAAATCGATCCACCGCAAACCGGAAGGTTGCATGAGTGCAAACCAGTATCCGGTCATCACTGTCTAAAAATGCCTTTACAGAATTTATCTTGCCGCCATCTTCGCCTGGAGCATTGCAAAGATTCCACTTAGGCGGAACTTCCCAGTCCCAGTAAAACCCGTACTTGGATAACGGCTCATTATTAAAGCTGGCACCAATGGTTTTTTCTGGTACTACGATTACGGCCTTCTCAATCCCTTGATTGTTTAGTTTATCAAGGGCAATAAACATCAAAGCACGGCTTTTCCCAGATGCTGGAGGTGACTTAATCAGCAGGTACTGCTCACCGCGCTTCTCATAGGCACGTTCCTGCATATTCCGCATACCAAGTTCGTTCGATTTCTTCGAGCTGCCATTGCATGCGTAGTTAACCGAGACCGAAGGGATAGACTTGCGTTCCGTCATTGTCTGGACTCCTCCTTATCTTTTTTCCCCGTTGAATCAGCCCCGGAGGTCATCTTCGTGTACAGGTCAAACAGTTTTTCTAATCGTTCAGTGTCATTCTTAAATCGACGACCAATATAGATACGCTCAAGCACTTCATCATTACGCTCATGCGCTCTCCGGAGATCATCTGGCGTTTTCTCGGGATCATAGAGGTCAGCAATAGTCGCCGGATAATGAGCTTCACGTGCAAACAAGATTTCTTCAGCACAACGAGTTAAGTCTTCTCTGTTTTTGTCTGTCAGTTTTGGTAATGGAAAAGTATTCCAGCCAATCGAGTTAGAATAACGGTAATCAGTTTTAAGCTTTCCACAAACGGTAGCAATCCATATTAGATGAATTCGAGATGAGATAATCGCTATATTCCATAGTGGTGCATCGAAAATCGAGAAGGCAAGATTAGTAACAGCTGAATTCTCATCTAATATACCCGCTTGCAAATACTCTCTACCTTCCGAAGATACTCCCGGTAAAATAATCGTATGAGCGTGTGCACAATTCATTTCTCGGAACTGGTGCGGTTTATCAGCCAAGCCCCTGGTTCCAGCATCGCGACTATTTAGGCGCATAGTTTTCACGGCGTCAATTCTGCCCCTAACAACATCAATATTTAATGCTGCATCTAACAAATCATCGGGAATCCACAAGCAGTAGCGAACCTTCCCTCTGATATATTCAGCTGATCCATATACGCGCCGAATGAGCAATTTTCTTTCCTCTTTGGATAGTTTTAGGGCATCAAGCTCTTCCTGAGAAAGCAGCAGATTACCCCCATCTACCGGCATATTTCCAAATGACATCTCGGGCAAATTGGAATGGCTTTTTCGCCGCCCGATAACTACAACGTTTTCACCAGCTGTTAGATAAGGGTTAATATTTCTCGCACTTCTTACACTAGTTTCACCAAACTCATCCAACTCATACAGTCTACGTGATTTCTCAGCAGTGGAAGTAATACCCACTATGGCAACTGTTACTCCCGCATTATGACTTGCAAGATTTGCCCACTTAAAAGAGGTATGGGCAAAATGTATCGAGATTCCAAGCTCAAAAAGCTTTGGCCAAAGTATTGGAACAATTCGGCCTTGGCATATTGAATTTGTACTAACGAAAGCTGCATCAGCTAGTGTTTTCTGAGAAAATTCAGCAGCTTTAAGAAACCAGCCCCCGACATAATCTATTTGCTTTGAAGATATACCGTAACGGTCAAAAACTTCTGCTAAATCTGCCTTTTGCTCTTTCGTTTGTGTTTGGCTACCTTTGTAAGGAGGATTACCGCATATATATGTCTCACCACCTTCATTCTCGAAATCAATTTCTGCTTGGTCTGAAGGCGTACTTAAAAGATCATCCGCCTGAAGCTTCACACCTGTTCCAGTCGGTGGACATATCTGTAGCCAATCCAATCGAAGGGCATTTCCATTGACGATCCAGTTCATTGCATTGAGCGGGAGGAACTCATCAAGCGCTTCCTTCTGGCCTCGATAGAGCACATCGCACTGGTACTCTGCAATGATGAGCGCAAGACGAGCGATCTCAGCAGGGAAATCACGCAACTCAATCCCTCTGAAGTTAGTCAGGGGAATATCAGTTCGGCTTTCTTCTTCACCACGACGTTGGTTGATCTCTGCTTCAATCTCTCTCATTTCCTTGTAGGAAATAACAAGGAAGTTTCCTGATCCACAGGCAGGGTCGAACACCCGAATCTTTGCCATGCGATTTCGAAGGTTCAGAAGCTTTCGTGAGTTATCACCAGCTTCTTCAAGCTTGGTTCGAAGATCATCAAGGAAAAGCGGATTGAGCACCTTCAAAATGTTTGGGACAGACGTGTAGTGCAGCCCTAGTGCTCCACGCTCTTCCTCATCCGTCACTGCCTGGATCATCGAACCAAAGATATCGGGATTGATCTTTGTCCAGTCCAGATTGCCAATATGAATGAGGTACGACCGGGCAATCTTGCTAAAACGAGGAACATCAGTCGTTCCAGAGAACAGGCCACCATTGACGTAAGGAAAGCCATTTACCCAACGAGGCAATTTTTTAGCCTCCCTATCCTCAAACTTCGTGTCCATCGCACGAAAGATTTTGCTTATCACCTCATGCGTATTGGATGAGTCCCTTGAGCTCATCTTTCCGATGTTCTCAGTGAACAAGCCATCGCCATTGAAGATGTCAGTATCTTCAGCAAAGAAGCAGAAGATCAGTCGCGCCATGAAGTGGTTCATGTCATGGCGGCGTTCAGCGGTTTCCCATTCAGGGTTGTCCTGAATCAGCTGAACGTACAACTTGTTGAGTCGTCCAGTCGCCTTGATATCAAACGAGCTTTCCCGGATTTGCTTGACCGTTGAGATACCGGCCAGCGGAAGGAAGAAGCCAAAGTGATCAGGAAAATCCTGATAGCTACAGACGACAGGAGGGTCATCCGAGGTCAAATCTTCTGCTTCGAAATCAACACCATCGGTAGCGACAACAAACTTGGCTTTAGCCTTCGTGGTCGCAGGGCTTTCTTTCAGTTTGGTCAGCGTGTCGGAGACATTTCCAGGGTCACAAACCGCGATGTGAATGTTGTTGCGCTGAAGTACACCGCCTTCGATGTCTGACTTATTACTCAAGTTTCGGAGTTCAAAATTAGCAATATATATCGTGTAACCAACTGAATATAAAAGAAAGAAGGCCTCACGCATGGTAAAATGTTTGTGTTCAAAGACAA